>JAAXZP010000394.1 GCA_012719815.1 Christensenellaceae bacterium | reverse complement strand
CATATATATTACCTCCCGTAAAGGTTGGTTTATTGTATGTGGTTACAGGGTTTTCTGTTCTGGGGGTAGAGGCGGGTTACTATTCAGTATCTGATAATAGGTTGGTTTAAGGCATAATAGGTTGGTTTAAGGCAAAAAATTAAGAAAATTTATTGAAGAAGTCAAGATGCTCACTTGAAACCAGCCTCATCTATTATGCCGTCTGCTAAAGTACCGATTAAAAATAACAAAGAAGAGTAATAAGCGCCGGACACATCGCCGGCGCTTTCCGTATCTATTCGCCCTGTTTGTTCCTGTCGCGCTCGCGCAGCTCCACGCGGCGGATCTTGCCGCTGATGGTCTTGGGCAGCTCGTCCACGAACTCGATCACGCGCGGGTACTTGTACGGCGCGGTCACGCGCTTCACGTGCTCCTGCAACTCTTTGGCGAGTTCGTCGGAGGGCTGGTAGCCTTTGGCGAGCACGATGGTCGCCTTCACCACCTGGCCGCGCTCGGGATGCGGCACGCCGGTGATGGCGGTCTCCAGCACGGCGGGGTGCTCCATCAGAGCGCTTTCCACCTCAAACGGCCCGATGCGGTATCCGGACGACTTGATCACGTCGTCGGTACGGCCCACGTACCAGAAGTAGCCGTCCTCGTCGCGCCACGCCACGTCGCCGGTATGGTACATGCCGTCGTGCCATACCTTTCTGGTGAGCTCCTCGTCGCGGTAATAGCCGAGGAACATGCCGGGGTTTGTGCCCTTGTCGGTGCGCACCACGATTTCGCCCGCCTCGCCCCATTTGCACGGCTCGCCCGCTTCGTTGACGATGTCCACGTCGAACAGCGGCGAGGGCTTGCCCATGGAACCGGGCTTGGGCTCCATCCAGATAAACGTGCCCACGGTGACCACGAGCTCCGTCTGCCCGTAGATTTCGTACAGCTTGAGGCCTGTCGCCTTATAGAACTGGTGATATACTTCGGGGTTCAGCGGCTCGCCCGCGGTGGTGGCCCATTTCAAGTGCGAGAAGTCGTACTGGCTGAGGTCTTCCTTGATGAAATAGCGGTACACGGTGGGCGGCGCGCAGAACGTCGTAACCTTATGCTCGCAGATGGCCCTCAGCATGTTGGCGGGCACGAACTTCTCGTGGTCGTACACGAATATCGCCGTTTCCGCCAGCCACTGGCCGTACAGCTTGCCCCATACCGACTTGGCCCAGCCGGTTTCGGATACCGTGAGGTGCAGGCCGTCCGGGTCGGCGTTGTGCCAGAACACCGCGGTGGGGATGTGGCCCAGCGGGTATGTGAACGAGTGCGCCACCATCTTGGGCATGCCGGTGGTGCCGGAAGTGAAATAAAGCAGCATCATGTCGTCGTTTGCAGGGGAGTCTTCCGGCGCGGGCCTCGTGAAATGCTCGCTGGCTTCTTCCACGCCCCTGTCGTAGTTGAGCCAGCCCTCGCGGTCCCCGCAGATCAGCTTGTATTTCAGCGTCGGCACGTCCTGGGCGTCGTCCACGTGCTGCGCGACATCGCCGCTGCCCGTGCAGATGACGGCCTTTACGCTGGCGGCGTTCACGCGGTATGTGATGTCCTTGGGAGTTAAAAGGTGCGTCGCCGGGATGGTGACAGCGCCGATTTTGTGCAGCGCCATGATGGTGTACCAGAACTGCCAGTCGCGCTTTAAGATGATCATCACCATGTCGCCCTTGCCGATGCCCAGCGACGTTAAGTAGTTCGCGGCCTTGTCGGACAGGCGCTTCATGTCCGCAAAGCTGAACACGCGCTTTTCGCCCGCCTCGTTGGTCCAGTACAGCGCGGTTTTGTCCGGCTTGGTCCTCGCCAGCTCGTCCAGGACGTCGTAAGCAAAGTTAAACCGCTCCGGCACGTTGATTTTGAAATTCTTGTGGAAATCCTCGTACGAAGAAAAATTTGCCTGAGCGTATTTTTCAAATATCCGCATAAAAGCCCCCCTCTATTTGGCGATGACGGCGAGGAACCGGCACGGGCCGCCCTCCGCCTGCATCGCGTGTTTGTGTTTCGCGTCGTAGTAAATGGCGTCGCCCGCCTCCATTTTGATGGCCTGGTTGTCGATATACACCGTCATCGAGCCCTCCAGCACGTAGTCGAACTCGTGGCCTTCGTGCGAGTTCATGTGCGTGCGCGCGTCCACGTCTTTGGGCTCCACCGTCACCAGGAACGGCTCCATCTTCTTGTTCTTGAAGATGGGGGCGAGGTGCTCGTATTTGTATTCCTTGCGGCGCTCCATAAACAGGCCCTGGCCCTTTTTGATGAACGAGCACACGGAAAGGCGCGGCGTTTCGCCCGTCATCAGGTCCACAATGTCCACGCCCAGCCGGCCCGCCGCCGAGTACAGGAACGAGAAGGAGAAGTCGTTGTTACCCGTCTCGTACTCGAGGTATTCCGCTTCGTCCATACCGACTGCCTTCGCCATTTCGGCAGGGGAGATGTCCAGAATCTCGCGCAGTGCTTTCAGGCGCTCGGCAATCAGTTTCAGCCTTTCATCCATGTTCGTTCACTCCTTTGCGATTTGTTTTCTCAGTTCGGACAAATAAAAAACTCCGCCCCGACATGGGACGAAGCATGCTCCGCGATACCACCCAAATTGGCCGCCAAAAACGGCCCTCCTCAACCAGGCTCCAACAAGCCCGCTGCGTGTAACGGCGCAGAACCCGTCAGACTCCTACCTGTCGGAGCCGCCGCTCGGAAGTGATGGCCAGCCGCACCGCCGCCGCCCCGTTTCCACCCTCCGGAGCTCTCTGTGGTTGGCTTATGTGCCGCCGCGTCTTCGTCATCGCGTTTGTGAATAATTAAAATCATACTATCATGGCAGTACGCGGTTGTCAATCGCGGAATTGATCATCATTTGTCAGGCTTTTGCATTCGCGTTCCGGCCGGTTGGCAGGTTCTGGCCGGCTGGCGGTGCGGCTGCCTGCGGGGACTGCTTTTTATGCAGGCCCCGGGCGCGGCCCACGATCAGCACCAGAAGCGGCAGCAGGAACTCGAACAGTACCCACAATATGGCGGACGTTTCCCGGCCTTCGGAGGCGTGGACCACCGACGTGGGGAACACGAAAAACGAGTACCCGACGATCAGCGCGCCCATCATCAGCACCAGCGGATGGTAGCGCTTTAAGTTCAGCAGCTGGGCTGTCGCCAGCACGGATACGTAGTACAGAACGCAGATTTTGAAAAACAGCAGCACGACCAGCACGATGGCGAACAGGATTTCCATGCGGTTGAGGTCCAGCACGCGGGCGAGCCGCAGCGTTTCAAACGAGGGCAGCGCGAACAGCGGGCCGACCTTGCCCAGCAACGCGATATCGCGCCCCACGATGGCGAGCAGCGTGCCGCAGCCGATCAGAAAGCCGCCCAGCAGGTATACGCCCCTTCTCTTTTTGCCTTCTTCCACGTAAGGGCCGATCATCAGCATCACCACCAGCTCCCCCAGGGGGATAGACGTGACGACGTTGGTGCCCTGGATGTATTTGATGGGCTCCTGCGCCATGATGGGGAGGAAGTGGTTGAAATCCATCAGCTCCAGCGTCAGAAGAATCGCCAGCACCGCGAGCAGTATGGCCATCAGCGCGT
>JAAXZP010000393.1 GCA_012719815.1 Christensenellaceae bacterium | reverse complement strand
TTGCGGTAGTTGATGGAATCCGGGTTGTACATGGAGGAATACACTTCCAGAATGGCGTCCTCCAGCGCCGCAAGCTGCTCCTCTCTGGTGCCCTGGTTCGCGAGGAACAGGCTTTTATACTTGCCGCTGAACGCCCCCTCGTGACTGTCTTCCAGCAGCGAGGACGAACGGACGATGATCGGCGCGCCTGCCAGATCGTCCAGCGCGATGCGCAGCATGTTCGTAATCCGGGGCGGCAGTTTCGCGCTCTTGATCTTGGATACCACGTCGTCGTAAGTCATGCGCAGATAGAAAGTCGAATTGTATTTGTACGCGTTGAGGTCTTTCATCTTGTTGTAGCTCAAAAACTCGGAAATCTGATCTGTCGCGATGTACCAGGTGCGCGGCGTTTTGATACCCTGAAGCAGCGGATCGTCTTTGGCGGCGTGCTTTAGAATCTGCGCGGCGATGAAAAGCCCGGCGCCCTTGCCGCCGATGTTGCCCTGGCTGGTCTCCGAGGCGATGATTCTCTCCAGCATGGGGCAGAAATCGGCGATGTGGATGTTGTCCAGCACGAGGTTTAAAAGGTGGCTGTCCGAAGTCAGAAAACGGGGGGACAGTTCCGCCGTTAGCCAGGATTCGGTCAGCGAAACCTCGGCTTCTACGTCGCTGGCGCCCACCGCCTGGACATATTTGTTGACGGCGGCGAGCACGTCGCTGATGCTGGCATTTTTGTCGTCCACCGTTTTGACCAGAGCAAAAACGCGTTCTTCCTGTACCCATTTGCTGATCAGGCTGAACGCGTCTCCGCGCGGCAAAAACGCGATGGCGTGCTCAATAATCCGTTTGCTCAGCGCCGCGGCATCGAGGCACGCCTTCATCTTAATCGGCGCGTTGGATTCCCCGTAGGTCTGCGGGCGGGGCTGCTCGGCGTCGGGGGAGAGGGAAGCCCCCACGTCTTCCGCGTTTTTCAGATGCACGTGCAGCTTTTCGGCAATATGCTGCAGCATATCGGGATTGATCTGCCGCAGCATATTGACCAGCAGATTGATCTCGTGCTCGGTGCTGAGCACGATCTGGGAGACGCGCCGCGAGATGACGTCCAGCAGCCGGATTTCGTCTTCCAGCAGCTCGTGAGGCTCCTGTCCCTGCGTTTCCAGATATCCAACTTCAATGGTGCCCACCGTCTGGTCGTCTATCGTGACGTTGGTGGTGTGCAGCACCGTAACGCCGTCAAAATCCGGGGCGCTGTAAGTATCGTTCCGGAACTTTATGCGCACACGTAAGGCGGACGGGTCAGTAAAACCGATCGGTATGATTTCCAGCAGCTTTGTCATGATGGCGGACAAGGATAATTGCTTGTCCTGCAAAAGCTCGTCGACAGCATAAAGACATTCCAGTTCCTTGGCCCGCTCAGTCAGCGTTTTCAGCTGTAAATCACGCTCGGTCATGTTGAATCTCCGGAATATTTTTCTCTTTTAATATTATATTATTGACGGCAGGGGAGGGCGCTTTAAACCCATCCGCGCAGCTTCACAGCGTTCGCAACGCGGTTGATCGCAATCACATATGCCGCGTCCCGGAGACACAGTTTCTTCTTCTGCGCCATCTCGTTGACCGCCGCGAACGCGTTGGACATGGTGTATTCCAGTTTGCTGAGCACTTCCTCTTTGCTCCAGAAATAGTTCATGTTGCACTGGACCTGTTCAAAGTAGCTGCAGGTAACGCCGCCGGCGTTGCAGAGGAAGTCGGGCAGTACGATGATGCCGCGATCGTTTAAGATGGGGTCGCAGTCCGGCGTCGTGGGGCCGTTGGCTGCTTCGCATATGATCTTCACCCGGGGCGAGATTTCGGCGCATATGTCGGGCATGATCTGGTTTTCCAGCGCTGCCGGAATCAATATGTCCACGTCCTGGCGCAGCCATTCGATGCCGGGCAGCACCTCGTAGCCCAGGTCTTTCGCCTTGTTTTTGTCGATGCTGCCGAAAGAGTTCTTGATGGCGGCGAGCTGCCCGATGTCGCAGCCGTCTTTTTTTCGGAAAGTGTAAGACGTCGCATCGCCCTGGTCCCAGCAGGAAACGGCGATCACCTTGCCGCCAAGTTCAGTGTACATGCGCGCCGCGTATTCCGCAACATTGCCAAAGCCCTGTATGCTGGCCGTGGTCGATGCAAACGGTATGTTCAAGAATTCCAGGAGCCCTTTCAGCGTGTAAATCACGCCGAAGCCGGTGGCCTCGGTGCGACCGAGCGAGCCGCCCATTCCCACAGGCTTGCCCGTGATGACGCCGGGGTAACGGCCGCCCATCAGCGCTTCATATTCGTCCATCATCCAGAGCATGTGCTGCCCGTTGGTCATTACATCGGGCGCGGGGACGTCTAGCGCCGGGCCGAGCTGGCCGTAAAGCTGGCGCACATACCCGCGGCACCGGCGCTCCTGCTCCGTTTTGGAGAGGTTGTGGGGGTCGCAGATCACCCCGCCTTTTCCGCCGCCCAGCGGTATATCCACAACGGCGCATTTCCACGTCATCCACATGGAAAGCGCGCGCACCGTATCGGCTGTTTCCTGGGGATGGAAGCGTATGCCGCCTTTCGCAGGCCCGCGCGCGTCGTTGTGCTTGATGCGGAACGCCTGGAAAACCTGCGTGCTGCCGTCATCCATCCTGACCGGAATTGTGAAATGGATTTCCTTCATCGGACGACGCAGCAGTTCGCGCGTCGCGGTGTCCAAATCCAGTATGGCGGCGACGCGGTCAAATTGCTGCTGTGCATTGGTGAAAGGATTGTAATGTTCGGTTTGCATGTCATACCCCCTGTGAATGTTAAAATTATAACAATTAGAGTATAGCATTCTTTCTGAATTTGTACATATATATCAGGAAAAAAAGGAACATGTTATGGAAATTAGCAGGCTGATGCATATAATGGTTACATGATACATAACTGATTACTGCTTCCATGCGGTGATATTTGCAGAATCATTTTGGGCCAGCCCCTTTTTTTTTCTTCAAAAGATGGTACACTGTTGACGATGGGAAGGAGGGCCTATGCAGATACACTGGTATCCGGGGCACATGGCCAAGGCCAGGCGGCAGATTGAGGAGAAATTAAAGCTCATCAGCGTGGCGGTGATCGCGGTGGACGCGCGCGCGCCGCTGAGCACTTTAAGCCCCGATCTTGCGGCGCAGCTCTCCGGAAAGTCGTGCATCATACTGCTAAACAAGAGCGACCTCGCGGACCCCGAGCAGACGAAGCTCTGGACCGCGTACTACAAGCGCCGGTTCGGCAATGCTCTTGCCTTCAGCGCCACGCAGGACAAGCCCGCCAGGCTGCTGGCCGCAATACGCGAGGCGGCGGCGCCCATTGTGCAACGCTACGCGGCCAGGGGCATGCGCAAGACGGTGCGCGTGCTGGTCGCGGGCATACCTAACGTGGGCAAATCCGCCATCATCAACCGGCTGATCGGCCAGAAGCGGGCGAAGGAAGGCGACAAGCCGGGCGTGACGCGCGGGCTGCAGTGGGTGCGGCTGTCGGACACGCTGGAGCTGCTGGATTCGCCGGGGCTGCTGTGGCCCAAGCTGGAGCCGCCCGAAGCGGCGGAGCGCATCGCGGCGCTGGGATCGCTGCGCAGCGAGGTGGTGGACGAGGTGGAGCTGGCATGGCGGCTGATCGACATGCTGCGCGAAGCCGCGCCGGGGGCTGTGGCGGCGCGTTACGGCGTGGAAGAAGGGCCGGACGCACGCCGCGTTTTTGAGCAGATATGCCAGAAGAGAGGTTTCCTGCGCAGGCAGGGCGAGATAGACGACCAGCGCGGCGCGCAGGTGCTGCTGGACGAGTTCCGGGGCGGCAAGCTTGGGCGCATCACGCTGGAGCGGTGCGACGACGCAGAAGCGGGGAGTGACGGGAATGAAGCGCAGTGAAGCAGAGGAACTGATGCGCCTTGCCGAAATGTGCGCCTACGAGCGGCCTTTCTGGGACGCGGGGCGGCTGGTGGCAGGCGTGGACGAAGCGGGCCGCGGGCCGCTGGCCGGGCCGTGCGTGGCGGCGGCGGTGATCATGCCGCCGGATTGCCTGATACCCGGCGTGGACGACTCCAAGAAGCTGACCGAGAAGAAGCGCGAGGAGTTATACGGGAAGATCGTCAAAACGGCGCTGTCTTACGCCGTGTGCATCGTGGACAGCCGCTTAATCGACGAGATCAACATATTAAACGCCGCCAAGCGCGCGTTCGCGTCGGCGCTGGGACAGCTGTCCGTCAGGCCGGATTACGTGTTCTGCGACCGCATCGGCGGCATCGACGTGCCGTATCCGTACGAGGAGCTGGTGGACGGGGACGCGAAGGTATACAGCATCGCGGCGGCTTCCATCATCGCCAAGGTCACGCGGGACAGGCTGATGCGCAGCTACGAGTGCGTATACCCGGAATACGGCTTCGCGCAGCATAAGGGCTATGCCACCCGCGCGCACGCCGAATCCATACGGGCGTACGGGCCCTGCGCCATCCACCGGCGCACATTCCTGACCAAACTCGGCGTATGAACACGCGAATCAAAGGCAACCGGGGCGAGGATATCGCGGCCCGGTACATCGAGCAGAATGGCGGCGTCATCCTTGCGCGCAACCATTGCGTGCGCGGCGGCGAGGTGGACATCATATTCCGCCAGGGCGGCGATATCGTGTTCTGCGAGGTCAAAACGCGCTCGAATCAGCGCTTCGGCACCGGCGCGGAGGCTGTCACGCCGGCCAAGCGAAAACGCATATGCCGCGCGGCGCTGGACTATGCTTACCGGAATAAAATCGTTGATGAACGTATGAGATTTGATATAATAGAGATTATGGGCGGAAAAATCAGCCATATTAAGAATGCTTTTGAATTTATCGCACCGGATGGAGAATGATGCGCAAAATCGGAGTGGGATTAACTGTGGGGATAATAACAGCGGCGATTCCCGCCGTGGCGTTCGCTGAAGACGTGTTTAAGCCGTCCCATGCGAGCGTGCCGGCCACGATGCTGGCAACTGCGCTGACGGTGATTATGGCGGTGCTGTTCATCATCGTAGCGGTGCTGCTGGGCATACGCGCGGGCGGCGTGGACGACGGTCCGGGGCGTATCTGGCCGGTGTTTTTGCTGACCGCCGTTCTGGCGGTGATGCTCCGCGTGATCGCCGCGCTGGCGTTCGAGGGGTATTCCACCGACATCGCGTGTTTCAAAAGCTGGGCGATGGAAGTCTATAAGGCAGGCCTGCCTAACTTTTATCAATCCGTATCCTTCTGCGACTACCCGCCGGGCTATATGTATGTGCTGTATGGCCTCGGCTTCTTGCAGAATTTATTCAGCATCGACGCCAACTCCGCGCTGTTTACGCTGATGGTGAAGCTGCCGTCCATCATCGCGGAAGTGGTTCTGGCGCTCATCGTGTGCCGCATCGCTGCCAGGGAAGCGGGCCGCACGTTTGGCCTGTTGTGCGGGGCAATGATGCTGTTTAACCCCGCGATGTTCTTCAACAGCAGCGTGTGGGGGCAGGTGGACGCGATATTCATACTGCTCGCCGTGCTGTGCATTTACTACCTCCGCAAGGAAAACTTCTGGCTGGGCGCGCTGTTTTACGGCCTGGCGCTCCTGCTCAAGCCGCAGACCATCATGCTGGCGCCCGTAGTGGGGCTGGCTTATATCTACCAACTGTTCATTAAAAAGGACAGGATAGAGCGCGCGATATTGCAGATGATCGGCGGCGCGGCCATCGTGGCGGTGGTACTCGCCGCGGGGGTGATACCGTTTACCGGCACGCAGCCGCCCGACTGGGTGCTGCACAAGTATCTCGGCGTGATCGAGGAGTACCAGTTTGCCTCGGTGAACGCGTTCAACCTTTACGGGCTGCTGGGCGCCAACTGGGTGGAAGCGGACAAGCCGCTGCTGTTCATGAGCTACCAGTACTGGGGTCTCTTGTTCATCGTGCTGATATGCGTGGCGGTGGCGATACTGCAGTGGCGTTCGCGCAGCCAGCAGGCCCTGTTCGACGTTTCCGGCTTTCTGGTGCTGTCCGTCTATATGTTTTCGCATGCGATGCACGAGCGGTATATGCTGCCGGCCTGTGCTTTCCTGCTGATGGCTTACGTGTTTATGCGCGACATGACGACGCTGACCTTTGTTGTGGCGTTTTCCATCACGGCGCTGTTCGCGCAGCTGTTCACGCTGTACGCCGACACGGTGGTGGTGGACGCTGTGCCCATGCTGGTGATATCGGCCGCCAATATGGGGCTGTACCTGATATACGCCATACTAACCATAAAAAAGCTGGGCAGCGGCACTGTGCTGATCAAAAGCCCGGCGCTGAACGGATAGACGAGAGGAAATGCGATGATGCCTGAGAAACAATGGCAAAAGCAGGCCCGTCGGCGGCTTTTCGACAAAATGGAAACGGCGCATATGACGCGGCTGGACTGGCTGCTGATGCTGGGAGTCACGTTCGTCTACGCAGTGGTGGCGTTTATCAACCTCGGTTCCTTCGACATACCAAAGACTTTCTACACGCTGACGGACAACCCCGTGATCGTGGAATTCGAATCCCCACAGGAGATCACCTGCATCAAATACTACACTTCGCTGGGCGAGGCGGATTTCTCGTTCTCGTATTCGATGGACGGCGAAGGATACACCGACGTCATGCACGAGGTGACAAAGCAGGATGAGGAGGGCAACTCTTTTACCGCAGAGGAGCCGCTGACCGTCGTTTATGAAACCACGAATATGTACGAGTGGCAGTTCGTGAACGTCGTGCCGTTTACCGCGCGCTATGTGATGATTACCACGGTCGATGAGAAAGACCGGCCGCTGCGCATGCTGGAGATGGGTTTCATCGGCGCGGACAACCAGCCGGTGGCCATCCGGCAGGCGAAGAATGCGGAACCCGGCGCGCCGCGCGGCAACCCGCCGGAGCGCATGTTCGACGAGCAGCAGCATGTGCCGCAGAAGACCTATTACATGAACGAGATGTATTTCGACGAGGTGTATCACGCGCGCACCGCTCTGGAGAACATCGAGCATTTAAAGCCGTATGAGATCACGCACCCGCCGCTCGGCAAAATCATACTTTCCGTCGGCATACGCATATTCGGCATGAACCCGTTCGGGTGGCGCTGCATGGGCACGCTGTTCGGCGTGCTGATGCTGCCGCTGATGTACCTTCTGGCCAAACGGATGTTCCACCAGCCGCTGTTCGCGTTTATACCCACCGCGCTGTTTGCGCTGGATTTCATGCACTACACGCAGACGCGCATCGCGACGATAGACAGTTACAGCGTGTTTTTCATCATGCTGATGTACTATTTCATGTACCGGTACACCGAGACCAACTTCAACCGCGATTCGCTAGGCAAATCGCTGCTGCCTCTGGCGCTGTCCGGCGTGGCGTTCGGGCTGGGCGCGGCGACGAAATGGCTGTGCATCTACGCGGGAGCCGGGCTTGCCATCATATTCGGCATCCAGATGGCCCATCGGTACAACGAATACCGCTACGCGCGCATCGCGCTCGCGGAAGACAGCGGAACCCCGCTGCCTGAGAAGCCCGCCGGGCTTTTGCGCTCTCTGTTCCTGCCGAGCCGCGAACAGGATGCGGATGACGCGCCGGAGCAAGACGGGAAACCGGAACCCGGGGGCATGCCTGCCGCCCGCCGCGAGTTCCTGGAGGAGCTGTGCCGCAGCTACCTCAGCAAGACGTTCGTCACGCTGCTGTGGTGCGTGCTGTTTTTCATCATCGTGCCGCTCATCATCTACTGGCTGTCGTATATACCGTATATGCTGGTGGAGGAAGGCACGCCGTACGATTTCGCGCGCATACTGCAGAACCAGGAATACATGTTCAACTATCACGCCTACTTAAACCCGGACGAGCCGCACCCGTTCTCGTCTGCATGGTATACATGGCCCGCCAACATCCGGCCGGTGTTCTTCTTCCAGGGGAAGGGTTATCCCGAGGGCTATATGTCGTCCATGTCCACGATGGGCAATCCTATCATCTGGTGGGGCGGCATCGTGGCGGTGATCACGCTGATCGTCATCCGTGTGACGAAAGGCCGGCTGGGCAGGCGCACGCAGTTCCTGACAATCGCGGCGCTGTCGCAGTACCTGCCGTGGGTGCTGGTGTCGCGCGAGACGTATATTTACCACTATTTTGCCACAGTGCCGTTTTTGATACTGCTGATGGGCGTGCTGGCGAAATACCTCATCGAGCGCACCAGGCACGGCAAGAAGGTGGTATTCATTTACCTCGGCGTGTGCCTCGTGGCGTTCGTGATGTTCTATCCGGTGACGACCGGCGTGGAGGTTTCCCGCTGGTATTCCGACCACTTCCTGCGCTGGTTGCCGTCGTGGCCGTTCTACTGACAGTGGCTTTAAGCGGCCATTGCTGATCGAAATATCTGCGTTTATATCTGTGTCGGGGCGTTATCGGCTCCGGTGATTCTCTCTAGCATCTTCGGAATGACATCAACATAACTTCGTATCAATTTTTCGGCAGCAAGCTGCCGGTTTCCATCAAATAAAGCAAGTGCGCCGGAGAGGCGCTGTGCCTTCCGGCGGTAAGCGAGGCAACATGCTCTCTAAGATCATGAGCTGCGGGCTTATGGGGCTTTCCGGCTACCCTGTGGTCGTGGAGGCGGACATCGCGGCGGGCATGCCGGCTTACGAGACGGTGGGCCTGCCGGGCGCGGCTGTGCGCGAGTCCAAGGAGCGCGTGCGCGCGGCCATCAAAAACTCCGGCTTTGCGTACCCGCAGCAGCGCATCACCATCAATCTGGCG
>JAAXZP010000392.1 GCA_012719815.1 Christensenellaceae bacterium | reverse complement strand
TCATTCTGCTGGCCACGGAGAAGGATGACAAAACCGTACGCCTTCATGCGTGGCAATCATTGTTCCTCGGATGTACTGCTATCGTCATAGGGATAGTGCTTGGCATTCTGACAGGTGCTTTCATCTTTGTGGCTTGGGGCCTGGTTATCCTATTCTCAATCATCAGCTGGCTGTTCTGGATTGCTTTTATCGTTATTACCGTGATCTGCATCATCAAAGCGGTTCAGGGCGATATCTTCAAGATTCCGGTTATCTACGGGTGGGCTGAGAAGATGAAATAATACACTGTTTTATATCCATAAAAGGGGCTGTCGGATAATCCGAAGCCCCTTTTCGCATCGTCCCGAATTGAAGTTCATCCGGCGTATTTCCGCGTGTCGGCGCCTGGCAGACGGCGCAGCACCGCAGCGCCGATCAGGGCGGCCAGCACAAATTTGACGCTGTCCATCAGTAAAAACCCGCCCATACTTACCGCGAGGACAGGCAGCGCGGTGGATTGGCCCAGGTAGAGGGTATATATCAGGTACATATAGATGATGGCGATCACGTACATCGCGAGCAGCGAAGCCAGCGCGCCCAGCGCGGCTTTGAGCGCTACAAGCGCCCTATCGCGCCGCCCCTCGGCTTTCAGCGATGCGATCACCTGCCTGCGCGCGAGCAGGCTGGTCAGGAAGGCGCATACCGCAAAGCCGATGATAAACCCGAAGGATGGTTCCAGCACATAGGAAAGCCCGCCGCCGTTCATGAACACCGGCAGGCCGACAAGCCCCAGCGCCATGTATACGAGCTGTGATATCAGCGCGTGGCGCGGCTCAAGCATGAGTCCGGTCAGGAATACGAAAAAGGTCTGGAACGTGAACATCAGCGGTGTCCCGGGTATGGGTATCTTGGGAAGGAATACGCTGACAGCCGTCAGCGCCGCAAACAGCGCGCAGAGCAAAAGGTTTTTTGATCTCACAGCAGCCTCCTCATAATGTAAACCATATCACGGTAATCAGTTTACATAAACGGATATAATCTGTCAAGTTAATGTTTATCGAAAAACAACTAGGCAAATACTGCAAATTCATGTATAATTGCAGGGAGTTTTGGCACGGTTGATACGGTAGGGGAGGTCATCAATGCCCGAGGAAGAAGCGCTGCTGATTAAGCGTGCGCAAAGCCGCGATGCGGCGGCGTTGGAAGCGCTGCTCAAGCTGTATGAAAAAAGGGTATATAATATCGCGTACCGTTACATGAACAATGAGGCGGATGCTTATGACATGGCGCAGGAGGCGCTGATTAAAGTTTATCGCGGGATCCGCACATTTAAAGGCCAGTCGGCATTTTCCTCCTGGGTTTACCGGCTTACCGTCAATACCTGTCTGGACGGCCTGCGCAAGCGCCGTAAAGTGCCTCTGTCGCTGGATCATGTGCTGGAAAGCGGCGCGTCCTTCGAAACGGGTACGGGCGACTCTCCCGAACAGTGCGCGCTGTCGCTGGAAAACGCCGAAGATATCCAGCGCGCCATCAACTCGCTATCCGACGACCACAGGCAGGTGGTCATACTGCGGGACATCATCGGCCTCACTTACGAAGAAATCGCCTATTCGCTGGACATTTCCGTGGGTACTGTCAAATCGCGCTTAAACCGCGGCCGTCAAAGGCTGAGGGAAATGCTCATCCGGAATTGACTTAATGGAACATTATTCATAGTCTGTGCGTCTTAGTTGTGCACGTGTAAACAAGGCGCTCTTTCGAGTATTAATTTCTGGAGGGTAGATATGAGAAGGCTATTATTGGTGGTGCTGGCTGTTTTCGCCATACTCTCGCTGTTGGCGGGATGCGCGGCAGCTCCTAAAATGGAGAACAGTTCCAGCCTAGATTACTACAGCGAAGGTTCAGTGGCCGGAGCACCGGCCGAAGCCCCGGCTGCGGAAGAAGCGCCCGCGGCACCCATGCCTTCAGCGGACGCAGGCGCCGGTTCCAGCTTCAATTTCGACAACTCCATCATGCAGCCCGGTGTGAACCGAAAGATCATATTCGAG
>JAAXZP010000391.1 GCA_012719815.1 Christensenellaceae bacterium | reverse complement strand
TATCATGACCCTTATCGTACAGGCGGCCCGTCAGGCTGCCGGTGCCGCAGCCCGCCTCAAACAGACGCAGCGGCCTGCCGCCCAGCAGCCGGTCTATGTAGCTTGCCCAGGCGTCGTAGTCCACATCAGCCATCAGCTCGTTGTAGCGCTGGGCCAGATACCGATAAGAATCCAAAAGAGCTCCTCCTTCAGTTTATGCAGCCGTCAGCTTGAATCACACTATACTACAGCATTCTCAAAACAACAATAAGGCGCGCGTCAAAACGCACTCAGGTATAATATCGATAAATATCGGGGTTCTTCGCTCTTCGTGCAGTCTTGACGCTTCTGTGTACCGAATGTTATAATAGCAACAATTCATAATATACAGTTGAGGCGCAGTTTTCAAGAGTATCATTAACCAAGGCATCGGGTGCCGTTTGAGGTTGGTGGGAAAGGGGGAACTGCCGAAGGCAAATCCATCCGAGTGGCTTTGCCTGGGTGTATGGTGAACAACCATGCAACTGTCGTCTGATTCCAGACGGAGCGCAGCTGTAAGCAAAGGATGCAACGTGTCGTACACGAAGCATTTTGTGGTGGTGCGCGATGAAAAATCCGTACCATTTTTTATCTACCGGGGACAACTTTTTCTGGAGGATATAATATAAATGAAACAGTATAATGTAGGAATCGTCGGCGCAACGGGCATGGTGGGACAGCGTTTTGTCTCGCTTTTGGCGGACCACCCCTGGTTCAACGTGGCGCTGCTGAGCGCCAGCGCAAATTCAGCCGGAAAGACTTACAGGGACGCAGTGGCCGGACGCTGGGCAATGCCCTCTCCCCTGCCCGAGAAATTCGCGGACATGGTCGTGAAGGACGCCGCCGATATCGATTCGGCTAAGCACCTGGATTTCGTATTCTGCGCCATCAGCTTGGATAAAGCGCAGACCAAAGCGCTGGAAGAAGCTTACGCCAGGGCGGAAATCCCCGTGGTGTCCAACAACAGCGCGCACCGCAGCACGCCGGATGTGCCCATGCTCATCCCCGAGGTTAACGCTGACCATGTGGATATCATCACCAGCCAGCGCAGGCGCCTGGGCACAAAGCGTGGCTTTATTGCGGTAAAGCCCAACTGCTCCATCCAGTCGTATGTGCCCGCGCTGACCCCGCTGCTGGATTTCGGCGTGGAGCAGGTGGTGGCCTGCACTTACCAGGCGATATCCGGCGCCGGCAAGACGTTTGACACATGGCCGGAGATGGTGGACAACGTCATCCCGTTCATCAGCGGCGAGGAACAAAAGAGCGAGCAGGAGCCGCTCAAGGTATGGGGCCGCATTGAGGGCGATGTGATCGTACCGATAGATAAGCCCGATATCACCACGCAGTGCATCCGCGTGCCAGTGACCGACGGCCATCTGGCAGCCGTATTCGTTAGATTCGCGAAAAAGCCGTCCATCGAGACGATCAAACAGCGCTGGGCTGAATTTAAGGGCGTTCCGCAGCAGCTGAATCTCCCCAGCGCGCCCAGGCAGTTCCTCAATTACTTTGAGGAGGAAAACCGTCCGCAGACGCGGCTGGACCGCGATCTAGAGAGCGGCATGGCTGTTTCCATCGGCCGTCTGCGCGAAGATACGATCTACGACTACAAATTTGTATGCCTCAGCCACAACACGCTGCGCGGCGCTGCGGGCGGCGGAGTGCTGATGGCTGAACTACTGGCGGCAAAGGGGTATTTCGACCGTTAAAGTTTCCCAAACCACCTCCCGGCGGGTTCGCCGGAATATCGAAAGGAGCGTGGCAGTATGAGTATTTTCAAAGGGGCAGCAACAGCGCTGGTCACACCGTTTAAC
>JAAXZP010000390.1 GCA_012719815.1 Christensenellaceae bacterium | reverse complement strand
TATCGGGTGCATCAACGCGCTGTCGGAAATGGAGCTGTCTGTACCTGAAGATGTCTCTCTGCTGGTATTTGACGACACTGTAGCCCTGAAAGCGTACAGCCAGAACATCAGTGTCATCAACCGTTCGGCGACGCAAATGGGAATCGAAGCGGCCAGGATACTGTTCGAGAAGATCCGCCGCAGCGAAGAGCGGAAAGAACAAATACCCAAGAGGGTCATACTGTTGCCAAAACTGGAACTGCGGGGCTCAGAGGTTGCTGCCAGTTTACAATAACATGCGGGAGAGTGCGGTAATGCAAAAAGACAAAATCGTAGTGTTTGGAAGCTTTGTTGTGGACCTGACGAGCTGGGCCGGGCATCTGCCCGTGGCCGGAGAAACCGTGAAGGGCAGTATGTTTAAGATGGGGCCGGGCGGAAAAGGCTCGAACCAGGCTGTGGCGGTCCACCGTGCGGGCGGTGACGTCACGATGGTGACGAAGGTGGGCGATGATGTTTTCGGCCGCGTTGCGCTGGACTTTTACAAAAACGAAGGCATGAATACCGACTATATATTCATCGACAAAAAGACCGGCACCGGCAGCGCGCTGATCATGGTGGATGAGAACACCGGCCAGAACCAGATTCTCGTTGTCAGCGGCGCCTGCGACACGTTCACGCCGGAGGAAGTGGACAGCACCGAATCGCTGATCGACGCGGCGAAGATCGTACTGTTGCAGCTGGAGATCAACATGGACGCCATCGAGCGCGTCGTCAACATGGCCCATGCGAAAGGCAAAACCATCGTGCTGAACACCGCGCCGGCGCAGAAACTGCCGGACAGCCTGCTTAGTAAAGTGGACATCGTGACGCCCAACGAGATTGAAGCGGGCGCGTTGTGCGACATGACGGTGGAAAACGAGCAGGATGCAAGGAAAGCCGCGCAGATTCTGCTGGACAAGGGCGTGCGCAATGTCGTGATCACCCTGGGTAAAAACGGCGTTTTTGTGATGACGCCTGAAAAGCATGAGCTCATACCGGCCAAGAAGGTGAAGGCTGTTGACACCACGGGCGCGGGCGATGCGTTCAACGGCGGCTTTGTGACCGCGCTGGCTGAAGGAAAAGACATATTTGAAGCGGCGAGATTCGGCAATATCGTGGGTGCTCTTTCCGTGACGAAGATAGGAACCGCGCCGGCGATGCCCTATCGCGACGAGATAGACAGCTTCGTTCAATAGACTGCAGGGCTGGTCCCATATCAGTTTTGAAATCAAAAGAAAGGGGATAATGACAATGTTAAGAGGAATTCCGAAATGCTTGAATCCGGATCTGATAAAGGTGATTTGGGAGATGGGACATGGCGACAAGCTGGTTCTCGCCGATGCGTACTATCCTTCCGCGTCAACGGCCAAGAGAAACGGGAGCATACTGGTGCGCTGTGACGGTGTGCGCAACACCGAGGTGCTGGACGCCATACTGCAGTTTATGCCCCTTGATACCTCTGTCGAGAAACCCGCGCTTATTATGGACCTGCAGGATTGTGACCGCGGCAAAGTGGAGACGCCGGTGTGGGAAGAGTATAAAAAAATCGTGTGCAAGTACGACCCCCGTGGTCTGGACTGCATTGGCATGATAGAGCGTTTCGCTTTCTATGAAGCTGCGAAGGACGCTTACGCCGTTGTGGCGACGGGCGAAACGTCGCTTTACGGCTGCATGATACTTCAGAAAGGTACCGAATAACGCGGATTGCCTTAAACGGCGGGCGGCGGTGCGCGCTGCACGGGTTCTGCATTAGCGGGAGGGTGTAAGTCTTGATAAAAGTTGAGGTCCGTAACCTGACAAAACAATACGACAGGCACCTTGCCGTGGACAGCATCAGCTTTTCAATCGAGACGGGAAAAATATACGGCTTTCTGGGCCCCAATGGCGCCGGTAAATCCACGACCATGAATATGATTGCCGGCTGCCTTGCACCCACTTCGGGGCAGGTGCTGATAGCCGGTTACGACCTCCACGAGGAGCCCCGGGAAGCCAAGCGGCACATCGGCTACCTGCCGGAGATGCCGCCGCTCTACCAGGACATGACGCCCAAAGAGTTTCTTTCGTTCGTGTGCGAAATCAAGCACATACCTAAAGCGGAGCGTGCGGACGTGATAGCGGACGTGATGCAGCGCACCGGCATTACGGACGTATCCGGCAGGCTGATACGCCAGCTGTCCAAGGGCTACAAGCAGCGCGTGGGCATCGCGCAGGCGCTGGTGGGCTATCCGGAATTCATCATGCTGGACGAGCCGACGGTGGGCCTTGACCCGCTGCAGATCATCGAA
Organism: Christensenellaceae bacterium; assembly: GCA_012719815.1. Lineage (GTDB taxonomy): Bacteria > Bacillota > Clostridia > Christensenellales > SZUA-584 > SZUA-584. The sequence continues at coordinate 9,805 of JAAXZP010000390.1, read as the reverse complement.
ATTCGCAAGCTGATACGCGAGCTGGGGGAAAAGCATACAGTGCTGCTGTCCAGCCACATACTTTCCGAAGTCAGCGAGATCTGCGACGAGGTGATCATACTCTCCAAAGGGCGGCTGGTGGCGCGCGATACCACTGAAAACCTGGGCGCGCTGCCGGGCGGCAGCAGGCTGTTTATGCTGGTGGAGGGCGATGAGGCGGACGTGCGCGCCGTGCTGGAAGATGCGGGCGCAAGCGGGATTGTTATCATCCCGGCCGGCGAAGGCAGGGTTGAGGTAGAGGCGGAAGTGGAGGAAAACGCCAAGGACAGGATTTTCTACGCCTTCGCGGAAGCAAAGCTGCCTATCCGCGAGATGCGCACCGAAAAGATGTCGCTTGAAGAGATATTCCTCAGGTATACCAGCTCGGGAGAGGGGGAAGGCCATGGCGGCGATCTATAAGAAAGAGATACGCTCGCTGTTCTGCGGTCTGACGGGATGGCTTTCCATTGCGCTGATACTGCTGGTGTTCGGCGTGTATACGGCCGTGATGAACCTTTCGGAGGGATATGCGGATTTTTCGCTGGTGCCGTACAACGCGCAGATCATATTCCTGATCGCGATACCGCTGATTACCATGCGCGCGCTGGCGGAAGAGCGGCGGCAGCATACCGACCAGCTGCTCTATTCCTCGACGCTGAGCGCCTATGAGATTGTTTTCGGCAAATACCTGGCCATTGTGACCGTTATTGCGATACCGCTGGCGATATCCAGCGTGTACCCGCTGATACTTGCGGAGTATGGGCGGGTGACCTTAAGCACCGCGTTTTCCGCAATGTTTGCGTTTTTTATGCTGGGCGCAGCACTCACAGCGGTGGGACTGTTCTTCTCGTCTTTATCCTCCAATCAATTTGTATCTGCGGCCTTATGCTTTGGCGTGCTGCTGCTCAGCTATTTTGCGAAAGACTTAAAGACGCTGCTTTCCACCAACGTCGTGACCGCGCTGTACTTTTTTTCGGTGGTGGCGCTGGCCGTGGGCGCGCTGGCGCGCTATATGACCCGCAGCTGGGGCATTGCGGCCATTGTGTTCGCCGTGCTGGAAGCGATACTGATAGCCATATACCTGGCTGCGCCGGGCGCGCTGGACGGCTCGGTGGCGGCGGCTCTGACCAGCATCGCCGTGTTTGCGCGGCTGGAGACGTTCTGCAACGGCATATTCGACATCGCCGCGCTGCTGTATTACCTGTCGCTGATATGGCTGTTCATCTTCTTCAGCATACAGGCGTTTGAAAAGAGAAGGTGGGGATAAGGCGGCTATGAAGAAAAAAGAGTTCAGCCGCCAGGCGAGGAGCGGCATATACAGTTTGGTGATATCGCTGGCCATGACGGCGGTGGTGGTCGGCTTCAACCTGATTGTGTCGCTGCTGCCTGAAACCGCCATGAAAATAGATACCACAAAGGAAGGGCTTTATACGGTATCGGCGCAGACCGAGCAGGTACTGACCAATCTGAAGGAAGATGTCAACATATACCTGATCGTGCAGCCCGGCGAGGAGGACGATTATATCGTGAACCTCCTGGGGCGTTACGCGCAGATATCCGATCATATAAAGGTGACGCATGTCAATCCGCTGACCAACCCCTTATTTACGCAGCAGTATACCAGCGAAACGGTGGAGAACAACGGCGTGATCGTGGAAAGCGCGCGGCGCAGCAAAGTGGTGCAGAAGGCGGATATGTACTCATACGGCTTCGATTACACCTACTACACCTACGCCACCGTATTCAGCGGCGAGTCCAAGATCACCGGCGCTGTCAGCTATGTGACGGAGGAACTGGTGCCCACTGTATACATGCTGACCGGACACGGCGAGGAACCGCTGCCCGAGCGGCTTGCGGATGCGATATCCACAGAAAACTTTGAGCTGGCATCCATCAGCCTGGTGTCGGGCAGCCTGCCCCGGGACGCCGCTGCGGTGATGATCATATCGCCCAAGAGCGACATATCGGGGGAGGAAAAAGAGCAGCTTGAAGAGTATCTGGACGGCGGCGGCCGGCTGCTGGTGGTGTCCGGTTTTGTGGAACCCGGCCTTGCCAACCTCTATGCGCTATGGCGTCCTTTGGCATGGAGCCGGTAAGGGGCGTTGTCATCGAGGGCAGCGGGGCGCACAGCATATCCGGGTATTCCTACTACCTGCTGCCGGATATCCAGCCCCATGATATCACCAACCCGCTCATAGAGGAAAAAGCCGATGTGCTGGTGCCGACGGCGATGGGGCTTCGGGAGACGCAGATGCACCGCAGCACTGTGACGGTGACGCCGCTGCTGATGAGCTCGGGCAAATCCTATTCCAAGGTGGACCCCAACAACACCGAGACGTTCGACAGGGAGCCGGGCGACATCAGCGGGCCGTTTGCCCTGGGGCTGGCCGCTGAGGAAAACTACGGGGATACCAACATCCGGCTGGCGTGGTACGGCTCAGACATGATGATACTGGACCAGGTGGACGAGATCGTTTCGGGCAGCAATACCGACCTGTTTGTCAATACGCTGGGATGGATGTGCGAAAAGGAGAGCAGCATCAACGTCCGTCCCAAATCGACGCTGAGAGCTTACCTGACCCTACCCACCACGTTTAAAAACGTGATGGTTGCGGTGATCACGGCGGTGCTGCCGGCGGCGGCGCTGATTGCGGGCAGCGTCGTGTATGTGCGCAGGAGGCTGAAGAAGTGAAGCGGAGAAGGCTCGTGGCGCTTGTTGTGACGGCGGGCATATCCGTACTCATGATAGCGGGATACCTGATCTATACGGCGCTGGCAGCCAAGGAGGAAGAGCCGCAGCAAACGGTGCTGTTCAGCGCGGAAGGCATCAGCGAGATCAGCATCATGCGGTCCGAAGAAGAGCTGACCTTTGTCCGGCAAGGCGGCGACTGGGTTTACGCGCCGGACAGGGACTTTCCTCTGAACACCGCCTACGTAGGCGATATGGAAGACGCGCTGGCATCGCTGACCGCTGTGGGCATGATAGATAAGGGCGACCCGGCGGTGTACGGCCTGAGCACCCCCGCCTGCCGCATCAGGGCTGTGGCGCTGGACGGCAGGGTGTTTGAATGCGAGGTGGGAAGCGTCAACGAAACGGCGGATATCGTGTATATCCGCACGGGCGGCGCCATCTACATGGTGAGCAGCGGCTTTGCCAGGCGGTTCAGCCACACGCTGCTGGCGATGGCTGAGCGCGGCAAGCTGCTGGAGATCGAGGCGTCGCAGGTGAAGTCGGTGGCGCTGGAGAACGCCAACGGCCGCTTTGAGCTGGTGCAGCACCCGGACGGGCTGCCGGGCGGCTTTGATAAGCTGACGTGGGCTTTCGCGGACGCGTCGCCCGCGGACGCGCAGAAGGCGAAAGAGCTGGTGACGGCGGTGACCGGCATGAGGCCGACGGTGTGCGTGGCCTACAAGCCGGATGAACAAACGATGGCAGCCTGCGGGCTGGATGCGCCGGCCGCCACCGCGGTGATCTCATATGGCGGCGGAAGCCTCACCGTCCATGTGGGGAGCCAGAGCGAAGACGGGCAGTATTACGCCTGGCTGCCGGACAGAAAAGTGGTATACGCCTTTGATCCGCAGACGCCGGAGCTGCTGGCGGATACCGATGCAGGGGATTACATGAACCGCCAGGTGTTTCCGGTGGGATATTCAAGGCTGACATACGCGACGGTGGAGCATGGCGGAGATTCGGTCAGACTGGATTTTAAGGAATACGGCAAAGCGTGGGACTTCTACTATGCGCTGACCTCCCTGCGCGCCGAGGGCATTGCTCATGAGCAGCCCGCAGGGGACGCGGATGTGCGCATCACCGCATATACGGAGGACCCGCAGGTGACATATACCGTTGTGTTCAGGAAATATGACGACGACTTTTACAGCACGGATTTCCTAGGCTATATACAGCTGGTGAACAAGAGGGACATCCAGGGGCTGCTGAGCATACTTGGGGCTTAAAGAGCCTCAGGTGTTGGAGGAAAAGATGATAGAAGTAAAGGGTTTGTACAAAACTTACGGCATCAATGCGGCGGTGCGCAACGTATCCTTCACGGCGCGCAAGGGCGAAATTGTGGGCCTGGGGGGAAGGAACGGCGCGGGAAAATCCACCACCATGAACATCATTGCGGGGTACATTTCCTCCGACGAGGGCACCGTGACCATCAACGGGCACGACATACTGAAAGAGCCGGTGGAGGCAAAGCGCCATTTGGGCTATATGCCGGAGTTTCCGCCGCTCTACAACGAGATGACGGTATACAAATACCTGCATTTCGTCTGCCAGCTGATGGGCGTTCCCAAAAACGATATCCGCGACCACCTGAAGGACATCATCGAAAATGTGGGACTTGTGGAAGTGCAGAACCGGCTGATCGGCAACCTGTCCAAGGGCTACCGGCAGCGCGTGGGCATCGCGAAGGCGCTGTGCGGCAATCCGGAAAACATCATGCTGGATGAGCCCACCAGCGGCCTGGACCCCAAGCAGATCGTGGAGATACGCGCCCTGATCCGCAGCCTCGGCAAAAAACATACCGTGATCATCTCCTCGCACATACTCAGCGAGCTGGTGGACATCTGCACACGCCTGGTCATCATCGACAGGGGCGTGGTGCTGGCGGACGACACGGTGGAGCACCTGCTCAGCCCTTCGGGCAGCGGACGGGTGCTGGAGCTGGCCGCCAGAGACGGCGAAGACCTTTACGCCGTGCTGGCCAATATTGACGGCGTGGCCGAAGTCAAGAAAAAGAAGCCGTACAACGGGGCTCCCCGGTATTACATCACCATCAAGCCGGGCGCCGATGTTGCCGAAACCGTGTCCAGGGCAGTGGCGCAGGCCGGCGCCACGGTGACGCTGCTGAGGCCGGTTGAGCATTCGCTGGAGGACGTGTTCCTGGAACTGACGGAGGCTGCGATGAGGAAAGAAGGTAAGGACGCATGAAGGCGATATTCCGGAGAGAGTGCGAGTCGGATTTTACGACGATGATCGGATACATATTCATGGCAGTGTGCATGCTGGTATGCGGCGTGTTCTTTACGAGCACCAACATCATCGGCGGCTCGGCGAGCTTTGTCAGCGTGGTCTCCAGCGTCAGCTACGCTCTGATACTGATCACGCCCATACTGACGATGAGAAGCTTTGCCGAGGAGCGCAAGAGCAAGGCCGACCAGCTGCTGCTGACCGCGCCGGTTTCCATCACGAAAATAGTGGCCGGCAAATACTTCTCCGCCCTGGCGGTGCTGTGCGTGACGCTGGTGGTCACGCTGGTATTCCCCATAGCGCTGTACATATTCGGAAATCCGTATTGGGGTGAAATCGTGCTGGGGTATATCGGCATGGCGCTTTTGGGCGCGACGTTTATCTCGATAGGTTTGTTCGTGTCGTCCGTGACGGAGAACCAATTGACGGCCTGCATTGTTACCATGGGCATACTGTTTTTGCTGTGGCTTTCCGATACGCTGATACCGTCGCTGTCCGACAATACGCTTTACGCGATACTCAGCGCGCTGTCGCTTTACGGGAAGTTCTCCAGCTTTACGGAGGGAACGCTCAATATTGCGGCTATCATCTATTTTCTGACAATGACGACCCTGTTTCTGTTTTTCACGGTAAAGGCGGTTGAACGCAGAAGATGGAGCAAGGGCTGAGAACAGGGGTAACGCAGATGGAAAAGAACGCAAAAAATACACCGAAAAAAAACATACCGTCTCTGGGCGCCGGAAGGCGGCGCGTTTACCGCATTACCGCGATTGTCTCGGTGGTGGTGATGGTGCTGGTGGTGCTGGGCGTCAACGTGCTGGCCCACGTGCTGGACGACAAGTTCAACTGGAGAGTGGACATGTCGGAGCGGCAGTATTACAGCATATCCGATACCACCAAGAAAATACTGGACGAGCTGGACCAGGACGTGTATGTGTATACGCTGTACACCAAAGGCCGCGAGGACACGCGCGTGGTGGAGCTGATGCGCACCTATGACGCGTATTCCGACCGGTTCCATTACGAGAATGTAGACACGACGCTGAACCCCGGGTTTACCGCGGAATTTGACCCGCAGGGCGAAGGCATTGAGGCCGGCTCGCTGATCGTCACCAATGCTTCGCGCACGCTGTACAAGGTGTATTCGGTTTTCGAGCTGTATTCCATAGACCCGACCGGCACATATGTCTATACGTTCAATGCCGAGGCGCGCGTGACTTCCGCCATCGTCTACATCCAGACGGGGGTGGCGTATACGGTGAAGCTGCTGGCGGGCCACAGCGAATATACCAAGGAACAGCTCAGCGAATTGGTCATTGCGCTCAGCTCGCTCAATTACGAGGTGGAGACGTACGACTCGACTATAAGCACCGAGAAGCTGGACCCCGAATACGACCTGCTCATGGTGGTCAGCCCCGGGGAGGACCTTTCCACGGCCGAGTACGAGTCCATAAAGGAATTCCTTGAAAACGGCGGCAATGCGATATTCCTGATGGATTACGTGATATTCAATCCGTCCACCGGGTATACGCAGATCGTGGTGGACGACCTTAAGAACTTTAACGCGCTGCTGATGATGTACGGGCTCAATGTCAACAAGGATTATATCATCGGCGGCGACAGCGCGAAGCTCTACCAGCGGGTGACCGGCCTGGTGCCGACGATGTACGGCCACGCCATCACCAACCCGCTGATAAATAACAACCTGACGCCGGTGCTGATGGATTGCAGCAGTATTACCATCGCGTCCGGCGCGAACGTGAAGGCGGGCGTACTGCTGGAGTCCGACGCCAACACATGGGCGAAGAAGGTTAGCACTACGATGTCGGCTTCCTATGAAGAGGGCGACCCGAGAGGGCCGTTCACGCTGGGCGCGGTGGCGCAGTACGGCGATTCCAAAATCGCGCTGTTCAGCACGTCGTCCTTCGTGCAGTCCAGCAGCGAGGGCATCGAGCGCCCGGCCAACCAGGCGCTGATTCTCAACACCGTGGGCGTGCTGGCGGAAAACACCAACAACCTGAACATACCGGCCAAGAGCATGCTCATGGGCGCGATGGAGTTTACCAACAGCGCACAGGCGCTTGTGCTGGAGATAATCGTGATAGCGGTGATACCGCTCGCCATCATTGCGGCGGGTCTGGTGATCTGGATAAGAAGAAAGCGCAGGTAGGATGCCGTTGAAGAAGACCTGGATATTCATAGTGCTGGGCCTGGTCGTGGTGGCCGCCATCGTGGTATCGCTGGTGTTCCTGCTGGGGGACAGCGAGGACGGTGAGGAAGGCCGTTCCATCAGCGTCTCCAAGGTGTCCTACACCAAGGTGACGGGGATGCGCATCAAAAAGGACGGCAACGTGATCGATATCGTGCGGACGGGCGACGGATGGGAATACCGGAACAACAAAGACGCCGAGCTCGACCAGGATTCGATGGAGGCCGCGCTGACAATGGTCTGCTACCTCTACGCGAAAGAAAAGCTGTTTGACGCGGTGGAAGACCTGTCGGTGTACGGGCTGGATGATCCCGTGATGCAGGTCGAGATCGACCTCAATGACGGGACCACCATGACATTTGGCTTCGGGGCGTACACCTCGGCGCGCGACGGCGTTTTCATGAAATACAGCGGCTCGGACGCCATATACGTATACGACCTTGACAGCTACAGCATTCTGGAGAGAGCCGGCCGGGCATTGCGCGACCTCAGCATCGACATCGATGCGGATAAGCTCGTGAAGATTGAGATCATGCGGACGAGCGGCCCGCGCGTGCCCATCACGATGGAGAAGATACCCGAGGGGGCCAGCGTCGGCCTGGAAACCTGGATGCTCTCGTCGCCGTTTACGGCGATAGCCAACGCGCAGGCGGTGTCGCTGGTGCAGACGTTCTTCGCAGCGCCGCGGTATTCAGCTTTTGTGAGCGATGAGGAGGCGGGCGTGTACGGGTTCGGCGATTCCTCGGCATATATATACCTTGAGGAAGCGGGCGGAAAGTCGGTCAGGATACTGATCGGGGACCGAACGGACAGCGGCAGGTATTACTGCATGGAAGAGGGACGGGACGGCGTGTACGAGCTGGCCAGCGGCTTTGAGGCCCTGCTGGAGATGGAAACGCCCAACATCATTCCCTCGGCGCTGTTCCCGGTGACGACGGAGCAGACGGCGGACGTGTTTATCACGATGGGAGAAGTTTCCTATGAGCTGCTGGAAAAAGACGGCGGCTATGCGCTGAATGGCAGGATGCTGACTAAAGAAACAGTCGACAAGTTGTACACCTACCTGTCGGAGCTGACGTTCAGCGGCATTGCCGGCGAGACGGATATGTCAAGCGGGCCCGAGGCCACCATCCGCCTGAAAAGGGGCGGCAATGAGCTGACATACGGTTTTCACCGGTACATGAACGATTTTTACGCGGTGGAGCTGAACCGGTCGGGAACGGTATCGGGTTATATTAAGGCAAAAAATCTGGCCATACTCATATCGGCGTTCGCCGAAGCGGCGCAGCCGGCCAGCTAAAATGAATGATTTCTCTGATGTGGCAGGAAAGTATATTGGGGATATGTATCCGCAGCCGGCCGCATCGCGATTGAATAACTCAGAGGAGGAAAAGGTATGAAGAAAGTATTTCTAGGCATCGTGGTCTTCACACTGGTGTGCGGGATGCTGCTGATGTCGGCTTGTTCAGACCAGGGCGGCGCTCCCAGCCCGGCGAGCCAGGCGCCTCAAGCGCCGGCAGAAGAGTCCAAGGCCCCTGAAGCGCCGGCAGAACAGCCCGGCGAAGCTCCGGAAGCGCCTGCTGGCGGCATCACACTTGGTTCCGGTTACACCATCATGACGACAGTTAAGCTGCTCGGCATCGGCTGGTTTGACAGAACCGAAACCATGGTGAAAGAGTTTGCGGCGAACACGGGGAACAACTGCTATCAGACGGGCCCGTCCGAAACCGACGCGGCGGCGACTAACCAGCTCCTGGAAGACGCTATCGCGACGGGCGTGGATGCCATCTGCATTATCCCGTTCTCTCCGTCTTCCGCTGACCCGGTTCTCGCGAAAGCCAGAGAGCAGGGCATTGTGGTGATCAGCCATGAGGCGACCGACCAGGTGGAGTGCGACTATGACATCGAGGCGTTTGACAACTATGCTTATGGCGCTATCCTGATGGACTACCTGGCCAAGGGCATGAACGAAGAGGGCGAATACTACACGACGGTCGGCGGTCTGACAGCGACCTCTCAGAATCAGTGGGAAGAGGGCGGCTACAATCGGCAGCAAGAAAAGTATCCCAACATGACGGCTGTCAAGAGAAAGATCGAGACCAACGACGAGCAGGCGAAGTCCAAGGCCATCATGGCTGAGATGATCAACACGTATCCGAACCTCAAGGGCTTCCAGGGTGCGACTTCTCAGGATGCTCCCGGCGCGGCCGAGGCGGTTGCCGAAGCGGGCCTGATCGGCAAAATCACCGTGGTGGGCACCTCCATGCCGTCCATCGCTTCCAAGCAGCTGGAAGATGGCTCCCTGTACGCCATGGCGCTGTGGGATCCCGGCCTGACCGTTTATGCGATGCACACGCTGGCGGTCATGATGCTGGATGGCAACGGTGACCTCATCAACGAGGATCTCAACCTGTCGGAAGCTTCCGGTTATCCGGGCGGCCTGCCTGGCTATGAGAAGCTGATGTTCACCGACGGCGCCGGTGACGGCAAGATCATCTATGCCAATGCGACCCTGGTCATCGACAGCGTTGAGAAGATGAACCAGTACAAAGACGCGAACGGTAATTACTACCTGTAATTCAACGAGACATATCCCTATGCGG
>JAAXZP010000032.1 GCA_012719815.1 Christensenellaceae bacterium | reverse complement strand
GCATCCACGGAGAGAAGCCCTGTCGGCGTAGTCAGCTTCATGTCGTAGGTGCCGATAATGTGCACCGCAAAATCCAGTTTCAGCGGCGCACCCGTCGAAGTCGCAGTCACCGGAATGATGTATTTACCGGGCTCCACATCGACAGGCGGCGTCACGCCCACCGTAATGGTCTCGCTGCGGCCCGCATCCAGATTGACGCTGGATATCTGCTGGGTGCCGGAAGTGGTAAACTTCACCTGCCAGCCCTGCGGCACTTCGGGGGCAGCCAGGCTGTAGCCCTGCTGGTCGCCGCTGTTGTTCTTCAGCGTCATGGAGAAGTTGAACGTGGAAGTGCTGGAGCCTGCCAGCTCCTGATACTGAGCGGTCAGCGTATCCTGGGTATACCCCTGCGTGCTGACGTTCAGATCCAGATGCAGGCTGGACACGGCGCCGTTCTGTCCCGTAGCGGTAGCCACGATGGACTGCACCCCCTCAGGGGCATCATCCGGCACCTCCACAACCAGACTTACTTTGGAGGTGTTGTTATCTTCGTCATTTTCCACAAACACACGGCTGACCGGCTTGCCGCTGCCTGTAAAGCGGGCAGTCCAGCCCTCCGGAAGCTGGGACAAGGAAAGCGCCACGTTCTGCGGGACGCCCGATTCATTTTTCACAACCAGATCGAAGGTAAACTCCTGACCCGGGCTGACGGTCACGCCGGGATACGTCGTGTAAAGCGTCAGCCCGCCATCCGCATAGGCGGACCGGTATCCCGCAAGGGGCGTCAGCGTTAGCACCAGCGCCAGCGCGCACACAAACAGCACGCGCGGCAATACGCGCCGGGTCGTAGAATTGCCTTGTACTGTACGAAGCATAAAGTTGATTCCTCCTCATATGTTGTGTATTATCCTTTACCCGGAGTGTTAGACGGCACATCCGTGTCTATTGTGACAAAAAACCAAATAATATTGTATAAAAAAATAATGAAGTTTTTTTGAACTGGGCGCACATGGTTCGCAACAGCGCGAGCCTATGCTCAAAAACCAAAAAGCCGCCGGGAAACAATGCTGTCCGCCCGGCGGAACTTTTGGCCGTTTTGTCTATTCGTTGTCAGGCTGCTTTAAGCCCAGCACTTCTATGCCCCATTCGCGCAGCTTGTACTTTTGTATCTTGCCGCTTGCCGTCATGGGGAAAGAATCGACAAAGCGCACATACCGCGGGGTCTTGTGCTTGGAAAGGCCCTCGCGCACATACTGCTGAATCTCCTCCTCAGTAGCCGTGGCGCCCTTTTTCAGTATGATACAGGCCAGCACCTCTTCCCCGTATTTATGGTCAGGCACGCCCACCACCTGAACGTCGCTGATGGCCGGATGGGTATACAGGAATTCCTCGATCTCGCGCGGGTAGATGTTTTCGCCGCCACGAATGATCATATCCTTTAAGCGCCCGGTGATGCGGTAATACCCCTGTTCGTCCTTCATTCCGAGGTCGCCGGTGTGCAGCCAGCCGTCCTTGTCGATCACCTGCGCGGTGGCTTCGGGCATCTTGTAAT
>JAAXZP010000389.1 GCA_012719815.1 Christensenellaceae bacterium | reverse complement strand
GTTTGTGAGACAGTGGTACATGGGCGGAGGGTATTTCACCGCCTGTTCGACCAGAAAATCGCGCAGTTCCTCCGCATCCGTCCTGCCGGTAAGGAAGCTGATAACTTCGCTGCGGAACGGGTAGTTGGTCACCGAATCCAGCCGCCCGCCCAGCGCGTAGCGCCGCTTGTTGCCGTAGCTGTATTTGGTGGTCGCGTCTTCCCACACCTCGCCCAGTATCACGGCGTCGGGCTGCGTCTGCCGCGCCGTGCTGTATATCAGTTCCAGCACGTCGTCCGGCAGCTCGTCCGCCACGTCCAGCCGATATCCCATGACGCCCACCCTGAGCCAGTGCCGGATAACGCTGTTTTCTCCTGTCACGACGAATTCCTGCCAATGCGGGTCGTGCTCGTTCACCTCGGGCAGCGACTCGAACCCCCACCAGCAGCGGTATTTGTCGGGATAGTGCTCAAAGCTGTACCACCGGTAATACGGCGATTCCGGGCTGTTGGCCGCGCCCACGCTGTCGTAGACGCGGTTTTTGTTGAAGTAGATGCTGTCCGCACCGGTGTGCGAAAACACGCCGTCCAGCATGATGCGGATGCCCCGCTCCGCCGCCTTTTTGCACAGCGTTTTAAGGTCCTCCTCGGTGCCCAGCACCGGGTCGATGCGCATATAGTCCGCCGTATTGTAGCGGTGGTTGGACGCCGCCTCAAACACAGGGTTCAAGTATATCACGTCCACGCCGAGGCCGGCGATATAGTCCAACGATTCCTCGATGCCTTTGAGCGTCCCGCCGAAATAGTCGCACGGCTCGTACGCCTTCTGCCCTTCCAGCGGCTTATACAGCGGCATCTCATCCCAGTTTTTGTGCTCGTAGACTGTGCGCCCTTTGGATCGGTGATACTCGAGCCCTTTCTGCGCCGTGTCGTCCTGGCTGCGCCGGAACCGGTCTGGAAATATCTGATACATCACCGCGCCGGGAAACCACGCCGCCGGCATAAAACCGGACGCATACACCGTCAGCTGGAACGCGGGCGGCAGCTCGGTGTAGGCGCAGCCCATACCCGCCGTGCGTCTGCCGTCCGCGCCGTAGTAGACAAGCTTCCCGTCCCCCTTGACGGCAAAATGATACCAGTATGTGTCGGGCTCGGAAGGCGCGGCAAACGACACCTGCCAGTAGCCATCCGACAGCGCCATGCTATAGTTCTCGCGGAACTGGTCGCTGTATACGCAGAGATAGACGCCTTCCACAAGCCTGAGCCGCGTGCGGAAACGTATCGTGACCGTCGTTCCCGCCTGTAAAGCGCCCACGGGCTCCCGAAAGATATGCAGAGAGGAATCGTGCAGCATCTCGTTCCGGTAACCTGCCAGCATGCCTCATCCTCCCCCCTGTCTTCTACAGCGATTCCAGATGCCAGATCAGCCGGTTGTATTCCGCAACCGTCCGGTCGGAGCTGAAAAAACCCGCGCCGGCGGTATTGAGCACCGCCTTGCGCGTCCATGCCGTCCGGTCGGCGTAGGCCTTCATCACCGTATCGAAAACTTCGCGATAGGAATCGAAATCGTACAGCACGAAATACCTGTCGGCCGGGTCGTAATTGCTGGTCAGCAACGACCGGTATATGTCCTCGAACTGCCCTGCGTCCACGCCGGGCAGCGACCCGTCAACCAAACGCGACACTGCGGCCTTCACGTCAGGATTGGCGTCTATTATCTTCTTCGGGTCGTAGCTTTTGTCGCGCTCCATGCGGGCGATTTCCTCGGCCCGTGCGCCGAATATGAATATGTTGTTCGGCCCTACCCGCTCGAATATCTCGACGTTGGCGCCGTCCATCGTGCCCAGCGTCACCGCGCCGTTCAGCATAAATTTCATGTTGCCGGTGCCCGAAGCTTCGCGGCCCGCCGTCGAAAGCTGCTCGCTGATATCCGCCGCGGGGATCAGCCGCTCAGCCAGCGTGACGTTGTAGTTCTCGAGGAACTGCACGCGGATGGCTTCCCGTGTGCGCGGATTGGATTCCACCAGCGCCGCCACCGCGTTGATGAGGTGGATGATGCTCTTCGCCCTGTGATATGCGGGGGACGCTTTGGCTGCAAACAGGAACGTCACCGGCTGAGGCAGCGAGAACGAAGCGTCCTCCGTTAAACGGTTGTAGAGATAGAGTATGTGCAGCACTTTCAAAAGCTGGCGCTTGTATTCGTGCAGCCGCTTGGCCTGCACGTCGAACACCGTGTCCGGATTCAGCGCAACGCCTTGCGTCTTTTTCACGTGTTCCGCGAGACAGCGCTTATTCTGCGCCTTCACCCGGGCGAAGTCGGCGATAAAGGCGGGATTGTCCGCCAGCGGCTTTAGGCGCTCCAGCTCGCGGCTGTCCTTTAAGAAACCGCCGCCGATATAGTCGTGTATCAGGCCGCACAGCGCCGGGTTGGCCGCGGCCAGCCAGCGCCGCTGCGTGATGCCGTTGGTGATTGCGACGAACTTCTCCGGGCTGATCACATAGAAATCCCGGAAAGTGCGCGTCTGTAATATCTCGCCGTGCAGCTGCGACACGCCGTTGACGCGGTTGCACACCGCAAGGCACAGGTTGGCCATGCGGATTTCGTCGTGCGCGATGATAGACATGGCGGATATCTTATCCCAGTCGCCCGGAAACGCTTTCCGCAGCCTTTCGCTGAACCGGTCGCTTATCGCCGCCACGATGGCGTATACCCGCGGCAGCAGCGCCTTGAACATCTGCTCCGGCCATACTTCCAGCGCTTCCTGCATCACCGTGTGGTTGGTGTAGTTGAATATCCGGCTGACAATGCCGTATGCTTCGTCCCAGCCCAGCTTTTCTTCGTCCATCAATATGCGCATCAGTTCGGGGATGGCGAACGCCGGGTGCGTGTCGTTGATCTGCACCACCACTTTGTCGGGCAGCGTGCGCACATCGCCGTAGCGCTTCTTGTGTTCGCGCACCATGTGCTGCATGGTGGCGGAAGCGAGGAAATAATACTGCTTGAGCCGCAGCATCCGCCCTGCAATGTGGTTGTCCTCCGGGTACAGCACTTTGGAGATGGTCTCCGCCAGCTCGCGCTGCTGCACCAGGCAGCTGTAGTCACCCTTGTTGAACGACTCCAAGTCAAACGACGGGCATTCGGCGCGCCACAGCCTCAGCGTTGCGGGCGTCCTGCTGTCGTAGCCGATCACCGGCATGTCGTAGGGCACGGCCAATACCGACTGGTAGTTCGTGTGGTGAACAGTCAAACCCTGTTCCGCCCACACCTCCTCCACCGTGCCTTCGAAGCGTACCTCCACCTGTTCCTCGCGCCGCTCGACGGACCAGACGTCGCCCTTGGCCGTCCAGTCGTCCGGCACTTCCACCTGTTTGCCGTCCACAATGCGCTGGCGGAATATACCGTATTCGTAGCGTATGCCTGAGCCGATAACCGGCATGTTGAGCGTGGACAGCGAGTCGAGGAAACATGCCGCCAGACGGCCGAGCCCGCCGTTGCCCAGCCCCGCCTCGTTCTCTTGCTCCTCCAGCCTGTCAAGCGGGTAGCCGATCTCGTCCAGCACCGCGCGGTACTGGTCCAGCACGCCGAGGCTTATCATGTTGCCCACCAGCGCGCGGCCCAGCAGGAACTCCGCGGACATGTAGTACAGCGTCTTCATGCCGCGCCGCGCTATCTCCTCGCCGGCCTTTGCCGCACGTTCCAATATCCTGTCGCGCAGGCTGAGCGCCACCGCCTGGAAAATCTCTTCTTCCGATGCGTTGTCCAGTGTGCGCCCGTAAAAGCTATTGAGCTTGCCCTCTATGATCTGCCTGAGCTTGCCCGTATTGTCGCTATTCTCGTTATGCAATGACAGCCCTCCGGGGTTTTTGTTTATTGCAGCTATTCTATTAGGCTCTGCCCTTCATGTCAATTCCGGCAGGGCAGTATTACCACATACTACTCTATTCCCACCATGTCGCGGTACAGCGCAGCGTACTTCTCGGCGCTCTTCCTAAAGCTTAAGTCCTGCGTCATGGCGCGCCGCCTGAGCGCATAAAGACGTTCTGCGTCGCGGCATATTTTGAGCGCGTAGCGGATGGTATTGAGCATATCGTGCGCGTCGTAGTTGTCGAACGAGAAGCCGTTGCCCTCGCCGGTATACTCATTATAGGGCATAACCGTATCTTTCAGCCCGCCGGTGGCGCGCACGATGGGCAGCGTGCCGTACCGCAGCGCGATCATCTGCGCCAGGCCGCACGGCTCGTAGCGCGACGGCATCAGGAACAGGTCGCTGCCCGCGTAGATGCGGTGCGCCAGCGCTTCGTCGAAAAGCGTCAGCCCCTTGGCTCGCCCGTCCGACCGAAAAGCGGCGCTGCGGAAGAACTCCTCGTACTCCGTTTCGCCGGTGCCCAGCAGCACCAGCCCGACGTCCTCCTTCATCAGCTCGTCAAACACCGTCAGCAGCAGGTCCAGCCCTTTCTGGCGGGTCAGCCGCGACACCATGCCGATAAGCGGCGTGTCGGGCTTTATCCTTATCCCCAGTTCCTTGATCAGCGCCTCTTTATCCCGCTGTTTGCCGGACAGGTCGTCCGCGCTGTACGGGTGCGAGATGTATTCATCGGCCGCGGGGTTGTACGCCTCGGTGTCGATACCGTTGAGTATGCCGATGAGGTCATCCCGGCGGGTCCGCAGCACGCCATCCAGTCCTTCGCCAAACTGCGGCGTACAGATCTCCTCGGCATACGTGGGGCTTACGGTGACGATCCTGTCGGCGAACACGATGCCGCCTTTCATAAAGTTGGCGCCCCCGTAATACTCTAGGTATTCCGGGCTGTAATATTTGCCCTCGATGCTTAGTAGGTCCGCCGCGAAGTTAAAGTCGAACCGCCCCTGATAGCCCAGGCTGTGTATGGACAGCACGGTTTTCGCCCTGCTCTGCGGCTTGCCGCCGTACTGCGTCTTTTGCAGCATGGGCACCATCGCGGTGTGCCAGTCGTTGACGTGTATGATGTCCGGCTCAAAGCCGATCAGCGGCAGCGCCTCCAGTATCACGCGGGAGAAGTAGGCGTACTGTTCTCCCTCGAAGCTGCCGCCGCGGTAGATGGCGTGGCCGAAGTAGTACTCGTTGTCGATGAAGTACACCGGCAGGCCGTCCCAGTCCAAAAGCTCTATGCCTACGTATTGCGAACGCCAGCCGAGATCCACGCTGAAACTTATGACATGCTGCACGGCGTCCCGGTATTTGTCCTTGATGACGCGGTGAAATGGCACCATCAGCCGGATATCAAAGCCCAGGCTTTTGAGCTCCCTGGACAGCGTGCCCACCACGTCCGCGAGCCCGCCCGTTTTGGCAAACGGCGCGCATTCAGCCGCCGCCATCAGTATCGAGGGCAGCCGCGGGAATTCTTTGGCCTTATCCGCGCTGTTTAACGGGGTTTGCTGCCGACTCATCTCACAACACCGTTCCTTTCCTCAGGATGATGGGGTAGTTGGAGTCGCCCACCAGCCGCCGGCCCTCGCGGATATGGCAATTCTTGTCCGCGATGACGTATTCCAGCGTGCAGTTGGCGTCGATTTCGCATTCCTGCATGATAACGCAGCCTTTGAGCTTCGCGCCTTTAGCGATGCGCACGCCGCGGAACAGCATGCAGTCTTTCACCTCGCCGTTTATCACGCAGCCGTTGGCTAATAGGCTGTTTTTCACCAGAGCGTCCCGGCCGTATTTCACCGGAGCTTCATCCTTTATCTTTGTATACACCGGCCAGCCGGTATAGAACAGGTCTTTCTGGACTTCCGGCCTTAGCATATCCATGTTCATGCGGTAATAGGCGTTAACGGAATCCAGACGGCCCACATAGCCCTTGTGCTCCAGCGCCAGTATACGCAGGTTGCGCACGTTTTTCATCAGCGCGTCGCCCACGAAGTCGTAATGACCGTGGGCAATGCTGCGGTCGATGATGTATTCCAATAGGCTCTTGTGTATCAGGTACACGTCCATACTCACCTTGTTGGAGCTGGAATACTTAAAGTTGTAGTCCATCTCGGTGACCCAGCCCTCTTCGTCGGTGAACAGCCGCAGGTCACGGTAATAGTCGCGGTGTTCGCCGCTGTCCACAGTGTAGAGCATGGTGATGTCCGCCTTCTTTTCCAGATGCATTTTAAGCATGTGGTTGTAGGCTGCGGTGTGCACGTTGCAGGAGCCGATCAGCAGGCAGTACGGCTGCCTCGCGCGCTTGATGTACGGCATGTTGCCGCGGATGGCGTCTATCAGTCCGCGGTAGATGCCGGTATTCTCCGCGTTGTCAAACGGCGGCAGCATAAACAGGCCGTCCGTCTTGCGCGACAAGTCCCACTCCTTGCCGGAGCCCACATGGTCCATCAGCGACTGGTAGTTCTTCTGCGTGATGATGCCCACGTTGCGGATGCCGCTGTTCACCATGTTGGACAGCGCAAAATCGATCACGCGGTAGCGCCCGCCCACGGGCAGCGCCGCAACGGAGCGGGCCAGCACCAGTTCACGCAGATTGGGGTTCTCTTCCCCGGCGTATATCAGGCCGAATACATCCTTAATCATTTGCCCACCTCACCTCCGCTTTCGCAGACGTCGTTGACGAACCGGCAGTCGGGCTGTATGGACGCGCCTGGCTCAACTACCATGCCGTCGGACAGCGCTGCGCCCTGCCCGATCACAGTGATCTTCCCGTCTCCGCCAATTCGGCAGCCGCGCCCTATCGTCACGCCTTCGTCGATGATGGTGCGGACGATCTCGCAGCCCTCGCCCACCACCGTCTTCTCCATGATGATGCTGTCGCGCACGTACGCCCCCGCCTCGATGGTCACGTCGGGAAACAGCACGCTGTGCTCCACCGTGCCGTATATGCGGCAGCCTTCCGAAACAAGGCTGGTCACGATCTTGGCGTCGTCGCCCACATAGTGCGGCGGCTGGTTGGGGTTGCGGGACAGTATCTTCCACGACGGGTCGTGCAGGTTCAGCGCCGGGCGGTCCTGCAGCAGCTCCATGTTGGCCTCCCACAGGCTTTCCACCGTGCCAACATCCTTCCAGTAGCCCTTGAAGCGGTAGGCGAATATCCGCTCGCCCGCCGCCAGCATCCTGGGTATGATATCTCGGCCGAAGTCGTTGGTGGATTCCTTGTCCTCGGCGTCCGCCTGAAGATATCCCCTAACGCTGTCCCAGTTGAATATGTACACGCCCATCGAAGCGAGGTTGCTTTTTGGTCTTGCCGGCTTTTCCTCAAACTCGATTACGCGGAAATTTTCGTCGGTGTTCATGATGCCGAAGCGGGACGCATCCTCGATGGGCACCTCGATCACCGCGATGGTGGCCGACGCCTCCGTTTTGACATGGAACTTGAGCATGTCGTTGTAATCCATCTTATATATGTGGTCGCCCGAGAGCACCAGTATATAATCCGGGTCGAACTTGTCGATAAAGAAGCTGTTCTGATAGATGGCGTTGGCGGTGCCGGAATACCATTCGCCGCGCTCCGCCTTCCAGTAAGGCGGCAGTATGAAAACGCCGCCGGTGTTGCTGTCCAGATCCCATGGAGCGCCGGTGCTGATGTAGGAATTGAGTTCCAGCGGCTGGTACTGCGTCAGCACGCCCACCGTGTCGATGCCGGAGTTGGTGCAGTTGGACAGGGTAAAGTCGATGATCTTATACTTGCCCCCGTACGGAACCGCAGGCTTGGCTCGCGTTTTGGTGAGCACGCCCAGCCGGGAGCCCTGCCCGCCCGCCAGCAGCATGGCGATAATCTTTTTCTTGTTGGTCACACATCTTCACCTCGCTCACAGGGTTTTTCGGTCAGTTTGTAATAAACAGCGCATAACGGCGGCAGATCGATAGCCGCGCTGAATTGGAATTCGCCGAACGCCTCTTTTCGGGCAGCTATCACCTTTTCGCGCGAGCCTCCCTTACCGCCGAACGCTTCGTCCTCGCTGCACAGAACCTCTGTCAGCACACCGTCCACCGGCAGGCCCATCACGAAACCCTTTACCGGTACCGGCGTGAAATTGAACGCGCAGACGCATACATCTTCCGGGCTGTCGCCGCGGCGCAGAAAGGCAAGCGAGCTCTGCTGCGCGTTGTCCACATTGAGCCACGTAAAGCCTTCCCAGCTGTCGTCCCGCACATACAGCGCCGGGCAGCCGGTGTAAAACGCGTTCAGCGCCCTGACGTAATTCTGCAACCCGCGATGGCTGTCGTATTCCAGCAGGAACCAGTCCAGTTGCTTATAATACGCCCACTCGATAAACTGACCAAACTCGCAGCCCATGAACAATAGC
>JAAXZP010000388.1 GCA_012719815.1 Christensenellaceae bacterium | reverse complement strand
GCCGTGGGCAAATCGTCGCTGCTCAACGCGCTGTTTCCGCACCTGTCGCGGGAGACCGGCGGCCTGTCAAGGAAGGTGGACAGGGGCCGCCATACCACGCGGCACGCCGAGCTTATCGTGCTGGACGATTTTTCCGGCACGGTGGTGGACACGCCGGGGTTTTCTTTTCTGGAACCGGAGAGCATTGAGCCGGGGGAACTGGGCGCCCTGTACAGCGATTTTGAAGACCATGCGTCAAGGTGCCGATTCAACGGATGCCTTCACGATAAAGAGCCGGACTGCGGCGTCAAGGAAGCGGTCTTGAAGGGCATTATCAGCGAGGGCCGTTACCAGCGGTATCTGACCATTTTGAAAGAATTACAGGAATTGAAGGAGAAGCGATATGATTAAAGTGGCGCCGTCTGTGCTATCTGCCGATTTTACCAGGTTTTATGACGCGATCAAGATGCTGGAGGCCGCTGGTGCGGACTATATCCATTGCGACGTCATGGACGGCATGTTTGTGCCCAACATCACGTTCGGGCCATACATGATCCGCGACATGCGCAAGGCGACAAAGCTTACGCTGGACGTGCACCTGATGGTTCAGGCGCCGGAACGGTACGTCGAGGCGTTCGCCGAGGCGGGGGCGGACATCATCGTGGTGCACGAGGAAGCCACCACTCATCTTGACCGGACGCTGCAGATGATAAGGGCCGCCGGCAAAAAATGCGGCGTCGCTCTCAACCCTCACACGCCGCTGTCGGTGCTGGAATACGTGCTGGATGGCCTGGACCAGGTGCTGCTGATGTCCGTGAACCCCGGCTTCGGCGGCCAGAGCTTTTTGCCGTATTCGCTGGACAAAGCGCGCGCGCTCAAGGCAATGATCGATGCGCGAGGCCTCGATATCGATATCGAGATGGATGGCGGCATCGGCCTTCATAACGTGGCCGAAGTGGCGGCGGCGGGCGTCAACGTGCTCGTCGCGGGCAACGCCGTTTTCTGCGCGCCCGACCCCGCGGAGGTCATCCGGAGGCTAAAGCTGGGCAAATGAAGTGCCTTATCATCACGGCCGGCGCGCAGCCATCGGCCGAGTTGATCGCAGCGCACAGGAAGGACGCCGATATGGTCATCGGCGTGGACGGCGCGGCGGACACGCTGATACGCTATGTGCTGTGGCCGCATATGCTGGTGGGCGATTTCGACTCGGCGGACCGTGCCGACGTGGAGAGAATTGAGGCGGCGGGGGCAAAGCTGGTACGCCTGTCGCCAAAGAAGAACGAGACGGATACCGAAATCGCGATGAACCTCGCGCTGGAGGCGGGTGCGGACGATATCGTGATACTGGGCGCACTCGGCCTTCGGCTGGATCATGCGCTGGGTAACCTCGCCATGCTGATCAAAGCGCACCGTCACGGCGCGCGCTGCCGCATCATTGACGAACTTCACGAGATCACAGCTGCACATGGTGAATGCGAACTGCACGGCCGGGTAGGGCAGACGGTTTCGCTGCTGCCGATGGCGGGCGATGCCACCGTGACGGCAACCGGTCTCGTCTATCCGCTGGACGGCCTTGTGCTGCGCTCCGATGCGGCGCGCGGCATCAGCAACATCATTGCCGAAACTCCGGTCCGCCTTTTTGTATCGGGCGGATACGTTCTTGTCATCAAGATATCGTAAAAACCATCTCTCCAGAAATCCGTCACACTTGGGGCCCGTTTGCCGTATGATACTGTGAAGAGTGTCAGCGCTACTCCCGGGAGGTGATGGATTTGTACTGCGGCAACTGCCTTATCAGGCGAATCATCGCATTTACCCTGATTTTAATCGGCGTTATACTTCTCATATGTTTCCTTCCCTTCTGGATGTGGCTGGGAATACTGGGTGCAGCACTGGTGAGTGCGGGCGTACTGGTATTATTGAGAAAACTGTGACAGTTCTGACGGAGGTATAAGCAATGAGAATCTTTTGTTTCAAAGCGCCGCGTTTCCTGCGGGGGATACTGAAGAGGCTGTTTACCTGACGAAAAATACATAATGAATCCGGCTGCTGCCTGCAAAAGCGGCTCGGACCGCAGAATACCGCGGACCGCTTGGGGGCGTTCGCGGTATTTGACTGCTGTGGCGAAAAACGTGCACAGCAAAAAAGCCGCCCTTCGACGCGGACGGCCTGTTTCGGTCAAAATGAGGTTTTAACCGCGGGAGACCTTGCCTGATCTGAGGCACCGGGTACAAACATAAATCCTTTTTGGAGCGCCATCAATCACCGCGCTGACGCGCTGAACGTTGGGAGCCCAGGTCCTCCGGGATTTTCTGTTTGAATGGCTGACTGTGTTGCCCGACATGATGCCCTTCTTGCAAATCTCGCAGAACTTCGCCATCTGCTACACCTCTTTCCTTGACGCAAAATCGCACGTGTGATATTTTATCATCGTAGGCCGGATTTGGCAAGAATAAATCTTTAATTTTTCGTTGCGATTGTTCCAAAACGCTTGACGCCGCATGGAAAACGCGATAGATTAAGGTCGCCGGAGTCTGCACGTGTGACGTTATTTTACACCCTGGAGGGAGGCATATAATGGCTGTTGTTCAGCAGAATTCATACGGAAAGATAGTATATTCCGACGAGTTTTTGTCCAATTTGGCGGGTTTGGCCACCATGGACTGCTACGGCATTGTCGGAATGTCGTCCCAGAAGGCGATTGATGGCATTGTCGAATTGCTCAAAGGGGAAAACCTCAATAAAGGAGTTATCATCAATACTGAAAACGACGCCATTAATATCGCGCTTTATGTCATCGTAGAATACGGCGTTTCCATTGCTGCTGTAGCCTCCAACGTGATCGACACCGTCAAATACAGGGTGGAGAAAATAACCGGCCTCAATGTCAACAGAGTCGATGTCACGATAAACGGCATCCGGGTTTAGGGGGATCAGCATATGCATCAAAGGATCACCGGTGAGCTGTTCAAGGAAATGGTGCTTTCCGCCGCGGCATACCTGGAGAAGAACAAAAAGAGCCTCAACGCGCTGAACGTTTTTCCCGTGCCGGACGGCGATACAGGCACGAATATGTCGCTGACGATGATGTCTGCGGTCAAGGAGGTAAAATCCGCCGACGTTTCAAAAGTCGGGGCTGTGGGCGACGCGCTCTCGTTGGGCGCGCTCAAGGGCGCCAGGGGAAACTCCGGCGTGATACTCTCCCAGCTGTTCCGCGGTTTTGCCAAAAGCTTATCCGGCATGGAGACGGCGAGCACTGCCGATTTCGCACGCGCCATGCAGGAAGGCGTTGACGCGGCTTACAAGGCCGTGATGAAACCCAAGGAGGGCACGATTTTAACAGTCGCCCGCGAGATGGCCAAGGCTGCGCTGCGCTGCGCCGCTGCCGACTGCAACATTTACCAGATGATGGACGAGGTGATCGAGCAGGGCACGCAGACGCTGAAAAAGACGCCGGATATGCTGCCGGTGCTCAAGGAAGCCGGCGTGGTGGACGCGGGCGGAAAAGGTCTGCTTGTCATCTACCGCGGCTTCAAAATGGCGCTGGACGGCGAAGCCGTCACCGACAGCGCAGTGCTGGAAGCTGACGAGCCGGTGGCTGATTTCTCGGCAACGCCGGGTGGCGAGGACATCGAATATGCTTACTGCACCGAGTTTTTCATCAAGAACATCCACGAATCCGTGACGCAGGAGGATATCGACCGCTACCGCGAGAAGCTGATGAAGATCGGCGATTGCGTGCTGGTGGTGGGCGACCTGCACCTTATCAAAACGCATGTGCATACCCACGTGCCGGGCAAAGCGCTGCAGTTTGCGCTGCGTTTCGGCGAGCTGTCGCGCATCAAGATCGACAACATGCGCGAGCAGCACACCGAGCTGGAACATTCGGAGCCGCCGCGCGAGAAGAAAAACATGGCGGTGGTCACGGTGGCGTCCGGCAAGGGCTTTGTCAACATATTCAAAGAGTTCATGGTGGACGAAATCGTGGAAGGCGGGCAGACCATGAACCCGTCGGCAGAGGCTATTTCCCGCGCGATCGAAAAAGCGCCTGCGGACAACGTGATCGTGTTTCCCAACAATAAGAACATCATACTCGCGGCGCAGCAGGCCGCGCAGTTTTCCAGCAAGAACGTTCATGTGATACCGTCCCAGGCGTTCCCGCAGGGCATCACCGGCGTTCTGGCCTACAACCCGGATCTCGACTTTGAGGAGAACATTGCGCGCATGGAAAAGGCGATCACCACCGTCAAGACGGGGCAGATCACCAGCGCCGTGCGCGAGTCCAAAATGAACGGAGATATCATCAAGAAGGGCGAGCTTCTGGGCATTTTGGACGGCGATATCGTCTGCCACGCCGGCGACCTGTATCAAACCGTAGACCAGCTGCTTGACGCCATGGTGACGGATGACGACAGCGTGATCACCATATTCTACGGCGAAGACGTCACCGAAACGCTGGCGAACGAAATAGCCGACATCGTCCGGAAGAAGTACAGCGATTACGACGTGGAGCTGCAGTTCGGCGGCCAGCCCGTCTATCAGTTCGTGTTCGCGGTTGAGTGATGGAGCTTTCCGCCCCTGTCAGCAGAGTCAAGGGCCTCGGTGAGAAGAAGGCCCGGCTGCTCGCACGTTTGAACATTTATACCGTGGAAGACCTGCTGCACCACCTGCCGCGCGGTTACGAGCCGGCGGGGCAGTACGTGCGCATCTGCGACCTCAGGGAGGGCGGCACCTACCAGGTAAACGCCGTGGTTGCCGCAGAGCCAGGCTTCAGGCGCGTCCGTAACGGTCTCAATCTGACCACAATTTCGTTATCTGACGAAACAGGGCGGGTTGAGGCTGTTTTTTTTAACCAGCCGTATCTTAAGAGTGTTTTCAAACCGGGGCAGGCCGTATGCGTCAGCGGCAGCGTCCGCAGGGTGGGCCGCCGGTTTCAGTTTACCAATCCCTCCATTGAAAAAGGAGACGCGCCGCAGCAGGGGCTGCTCCCCATCTATACGCTGACCGCGGGCATTTCGCAGAAAGCGATGCGCCTAATTGTGCGGGCGGCTCTGGACGCGAATATCGGCCATATTCCAGAGCTGTTCCCGCCGGAGTTTCGGGCTCGTCACGGCCTCGCGGAGATCAATTACGCGCTGGAGCATATCCATTTTCCTGCCGACGAAAAGGCGCTGGAACAGGCCAAACGCCGCCTCATATTCGAAGAACTGCTGCTTTTTAACATCGCGCTGGCATCGTATGAAATCGAGGTTCAGTCCGGCGCGCCGGTATGCGTCGCCTCGGATGAACTGCGCGCCGCATTTTTAAAGCGCTTGCGCTACCGGCCGACCGGCGCGCAGCTGCGCGTGATGGGGGAAATCGAGCGCGATATGCGCCGGACCAAACCGATGAACCGGCGGTTGCAGGGCGATGTGGGCAGCGGCAAGACCACGCCGGCGTTCTACGCGATGTATATCTGCGTGAAAAACGGCTATCAGTGCGTGATGATGGCGCCCACCGAGGTGCTGGCACGACAGCATTTTGAAAACGCGATGAAAGTGTTGGCGGACGCGGATATCAACATCGAACTGCTCACCGGCAGCACGTCGCCCGCCCAGCGGCGCATAATCTGCGAAAACATCGCCGCGGGCAACGCGCATATCGTATTCGGCACGCACGCCGTGTTGTATGACAACGTGCAGTTTGCCAACCTCGGGCTGGTGATCACCGACGAACAGCACCGCTTCGGCGTGGGCCAAAGGGCGATGCTGGAAACCAAGGGCGTCGCGCCGCACACGCTCATTATGTCGGCCACGCCAATTCCTCGGACGCTGGCGCTGATACTGTACGGCAAAACGGACATTTCGGTATTGGACGAGCTGCCTCCCGGACGCCAGCCCGTGAAAACATTCTGCGTGCCGGAAAGCAAACGCGCCGACATGTACGATTTTTTTGAAAAAGAGCTTAGAAAAGGCGCTCAGGTATTCGTAGTCTGCCCGCTCGTGGAAGAGAGCGAAGCGATGGATGTGCGCTCCGCCGAGCAGACGTTTGAGTCTTTGAAAAGACGTTTTTCTGACTGGTCGGTGGAGCTTCTGCACGGGCGCATGAAGCCGCAGGAGAAAAACGCCGTCATGGCGCGCTTCAAATCCAAAAAAACGCATATTCTGGTATCCACTACCGTCATCGAAGTGGGCGTGGACGTGCCCGCCGCCACCATTATGGTCATTGAAAACGCCGAGCGCTTCGGACTCGCACAGCTACACCAGCTGCGCGGGCGCGTGGGCCGCGGCGAAGGCGTGTCGTACTGTTTTTTGATGTCGCCGGATCAGCACAACGAGCGCTTAAAGCTGCTCACCAAAACCAACGCCGGCTTCAAAATCGCCGAGGAAGATTTAAGGCTGCGCGGGCCCGGCCAGTTTTTGGGTTCGCGGCAGAGCGGTATGGCAGACCTTTACATGGCACATCTTATCAAGGACATGCGGCTCTTACGCGAAACCCGTGACATTGCCCAGGCACTGCAGGTACACGACCCTGCTTATTATTCGACGCTTAAAAAGGCTGCCATCCAAAGATTTGAAAAAAAACTGAAAAACACAACGATTAATTAATGTTACTCGAGATATATATTATTGCCAGCTTACTTTTTTTTTTATTGGGCAAATTAAGAGTAGCAGATAAAAAAGGAGGTGAAGACTTATGGCAAGAAACAGGGTTGTGGTCCCCGAAGCGAAAAATGCTTTGAATAATATGAAATATGAAGTTGCAAAAGAATTGGGAGTCAACTTAAAACAGGGCTATAATGGCGACCTGACGTCCAAACAGGCCGGTTCTGTGGGAGGCGAGATGGTCAAGCGCCTTATCAATCAGGCTAGGGGGTCCCAATAACGCCTGACGACAAAAAAATCTGACAGAAATGGAGGTTACATCATATGGCATCGAAGAGCAGAAACCAGGCTCTCTCCAATATGAAGTATGAAATAGCCAATGAGCTGGGCGTGAACCTGAAGCAGGGCTACAACGGCGACCTGACTTCCAAGGAAGCGGGTTACATTGGCGGTTATATGGTCAAGCGGCTCATCGAGCAGGCGGAGCGCCAGATGAGCGGCAAATAACATAAGCTGACAAAAGCGCCGGGAGAAATTCCGGCGCTTTAGCGTGTTTGAAAAATTTTGGTTTTCCGTTTAGTATGGACTCATTTCAGACATTTAAGCTCTGGGCACTAGGAAAAAATCGAAGCAATTGATATTAGATGTTGACATTCTGACCGAAATCATTTAAACTACATATAACGTATTAGCATAGTAAAACGATAAAAAGTGAGAAGCAACATGGATACATTCAAAATGCAGGTGCCCGATGGCGTGGAGGATTGCCTTCCCGCCGAATGCTATATTAAGAAGACGATGGAAGCCGCGCTGCGCCGCCGTTTTGTGCTGTCCGGTTACGACGAGGTGGAAACGCCCACATATGAGTATCTGGACGTGTTTCAGAGTGGCGTGGGCGCCTATATGCAGGAGAGCATGATCAAATTCGTGGGGCCGAGCGGACGCATACTGGTGCTGCGGCCCGACCTGACGGTGCCCATTGCGCGCCTCGTGGCCACGAAATTTCCGGCAGGCGGCATTAAACGGCTGTTTTATATCCAGAATTCGTACGCTGCGGCGGAGCCGGCCATCGGCAAGGCGGGCGAGTTTACGCAGGCTGGCATCGAGCTGATCGGAGACGCGAGCTGCGCAGCGGACGCAGAAGTCATCGCTTTGGCGGTGCGCGCGCTGCAGACTGCGGGGCTTAAGACCTTTACCATCGATATCGGGCAGGTGGCGTATTTTAAGGCGCTGGTATCCGGCCTGGAGCTGGACGAAGCTCAGACGGACGCGCTGCGGCGCGCGGTGGACTCCAAGAACGCGGTCGAAATCGAAGCCATGACCGAACGACTCGGTATCACCGGACGATATAAGGAGCAGCTTTTGGCGCTGCCCAACCTCTTCGGGGGCGCCGAGGTGTTCGACAGGGCGCTGGCGCTGTCCGATGAAGCAGGCTGCCGCGAAGCTGTGGAAAACCTGAAAAACGTGTTTTCCTTGCTCACCGAATACGGCCTGGCTGAATATGTATCCATCGACTTGGGCATGCTGCACGACATCGCGTACTATTCCGGCATCATATTCCGCGGCCTCACGCCCGAGATCGGTTTCCCGGTGGTGTCGGGCGGGCGTTACGACGACCTGCTGTCCAAATTCGGCAACCCTGCGCCCGCGACGGGCTTTGCGCTGGGTATCAAGCGCGTGATGATCGCGATGGAACGACAGGGGCTGCTGTCCGGCTATTACACCACCGATGCGGTGGTATCCTGCAGCGATGGCTGCCAGGGCGCGGCGTTTGCCTGGACGGAGGCGCAGCGCGCCGAAGGCAGGCGCGTTATCCTGATGCCCGGCATATCGGAGCGGGAGCTGCTGCAGGCCAAAGTGCAGACGGGCGCGAAAGCCGCGGTGTATTTCGGGAAGGATGGCATGAAGACGCTGTAAGGAGACGATATGCAGATCACGATAGCATTGGCAAAAGGGCGGCTCGCGGAAAAGGCGATGGAAATATTGCAGCAATGTGGCATAGAATGCGACGAGATGTTCTGCGACACCCGCAAGCTGATATTTTTCGATAAAACGCAGAAGGTGCGCTTCATCATGGTTAAGCCCGCGGACGTGCCCACGTATGTGGACCACGGCGTGGCGGATATGGGCATCGTTGGCAAGGATACGCTGATGGAGGCGAACCTGCCGCTTTACGAGATGGTGGATTTGAAGTTCGGCAAATGCCGCCTGTGCATCGCGGGGTATCCGGCGGGCCGGGACAAATC
>JAAXZP010000387.1 GCA_012719815.1 Christensenellaceae bacterium | reverse complement strand
GGTTGTTGATAAGATCAAAAAGCTGCTTAATGTTTTCTTCCTTAATGACCTGCTGGCTGTTCAGCTTCTTATTGTTACTGATAATCGGTTCTGTTAAATACTTCATGTTCAATACCGCCAGATTACGGCAGGAGCCTTCTGGGCACCATGCGTAAGTAATTTTGGCTTAAGCGATATCCCTCTGCATATTTAACTCCGCATTGATATCCGCGGACTTTGGAGCAAGTGCGCACAAAATCAAGGAAGTCTATGCCGTCGTGATCCAGCATCCACTGCAGCTGCGATTTGTGGCACGAGAGCGCTTCAAGCTTTAAATCGATCACATCGGAGATGTCAACGTACTCGGGCGGCAAAAAGCCGGCGCCCGAAACGGTATCCATGTGATAAATGGGGGAGATGGGAACGCTGCTTGTGGTAGCTTCAAGATCAAAATGCGGACAGCTTGCTGCAAATGTGGCGCGGAACGTTGCGTAATACGTCTGCATATGGTCGTTCATATAATCTTTTTCCCAATGCGTAATCACCACATCCGGCTTGACTTCGCGGACCACAGCGGCAAGTTTCTTAATGAGGGTATCGTTTTCAGCAGTCACGTACAGGTCGTCGATGTCGATGGAATAATGGGTAGCGCCAATGACCTTTGCGGCCGCCTCGGCTTCCTTAAATCTGATTTCTCGCAACTCGTCCGGCATGATAACGGCATGTCCCAGGTTTCCGTTTGCGATATGGCAGACGGCTACATCGTGGCCCTGAGCACGATACTTTGCCAGTGCGCCATAACAGCTGATTTCCAGATCATCAGGATGACAACCGACCGCTAAAACATTCATATCTGAAATCTCCTTTATTTAATATTTTATAATATAATAATATTTACTTGTTTTTGCATCAAGCATTTACTACCAGTATTATAAATCATATGCAATAATAAGTCCAGTAAATTTATTAATTTAGATATAACTTAGATAATTTAAACCAATGAAGATTTATCCTTTTTTGAAGATATGCCGTAAAAAACAGGTACTGCATTGGTAATAGAATAGTATTCCCGGGGCGCCTCATAAATTTAAGGTTATAAAACAGGGACCTGATTACGAGGTGGTAATATGGACCCCTGCTTTATAATACCCGTTCCGCGTTATTAGAGCAAATACGCGTATCTATAAATTGCATTGTTCGTTATGTCTAACGAACAATATTTATTTTTATGCCATAAACGTATGCAATATTCGTTGACAGCGTGCGTGCGATTCAGTAGACTAGGAGATGTTGTAGAATGGTGTCGTTATTGCGCACAATATACCCGGAGGAGGCACGCTATGAAGGCTGCTGTGATTATGGGATCAAAATCGGATCTGCCGGTGGTAGGGAAAGCCATTTCCACGCTGAAAACGTTTGGGGTACAGGTGGAAGGGCGAGTCTTGAGCGCTCACCGGACGCCGGATGAGGCGCATGCGTTTGCCGCTTCCGCCGAGGATAACGGCATTGAAGTGATCATCGCAGCTGCCGGAAAGGCTGCCCATTTGGCTGGCGTTTTGGCGGCGTATACCACGCTGCCCGTTATCGGCCTGCCCATCAAGTCTTCCACGATGGACGGCCTGGATTCGCTGCTGTCCACCGTGCAGATGCCGCCGGGCATCCCCGTGGCCACTGTGGCAATTGACGGCGCGGAGAACGCGGCGCTGCTAGCGGTCCAGATTCTCTCGCTCAAATACCCGGAACTCAAGGCGAAGCTGGCTGCCTACAAGAAGGACATAGCCGCCAAGGTGCTGGAAGCTGACAAAACTCTTCAAAAGGAGATAGATTTAATATGAAAAAGCTGGAGCAGATTTACGAGGGCAAAGCCAAGAAAGTCTTTGCAACCGACAATCCGGACTATGTCATCGTGTCCTATAAAGACGACGCGACGGCCTTTAACGGCCAAAAGCGCGGCACCATCGTGGGCAAAGGCGTGGTCAACAATAAGGTGTCCAATCACTTCTTCAAGCTGCTGGAAAGCAAAGGGATACCCCCGCACTACGTGAAGCAGCTTTCCGACCGCGAGACGGTGGTCAAAAAGGTTTCCATCGTACCTGTCGAGGTGATCGTGCGCAACAAGGCGGCGGGCAGCTTCTCCAAGCGCATGGGCGTGCCCGAAGGCAGCATGCTGCTCTGCCCGGTGCTGGAATTCAGCTATAAGAACGACGAACTGTGCGACCCGTTTTTCAACTCTTACTATATCCGAGCGCTGGGTCTGGCTACCGACGAAGAAATTGAAAAGATTGAGGAGTATTCGTTCCGGGTGAACGACATACTGAGCGAGTATCTGAAAGGCTTTGGCGTGGAACTCATTGATTTCAAGCTGGAGTTCGGCCGTTTCCACGGCGACATCATTTTGGCTGACGAGATATCTCCGGACACCGGCCGATTTTGGGATATCGAAACGGGCAAAAAGCTGGACAAGGACCGTTTCCGCCGCGACCTGGGCAACGTGGAGGAAGCGTACCGGGAGATCATTAGAAGGCTGATGGGGGAATAACATGCCGCACCGTATCATCATACCGGACCGTTATGAACGCTGCAAACCCCTGGACGATTGCATGCACGAGGAATGCGGCGTGTTCGGTATATTCTGTCCGGACGGCAGCGTTGAGCCGGCCGAAGCGGCGTACTTTGGGCTTTTCGCACTGCAGCACCGTAGTCAGGAGAGCGCCGGCATCGCTGTGGCCAAACCGGGCGGTATCGATTATCATAAGGATATGGGGCTGGTTCCCGAGGTGTTCCGCGACGGGAACCTGGAGAAGCTGAAAGGCGGCTTTGCAGCCATCGGCCATGTGCGATATTCCACGACGGGCGACAGCCTGCTGACCAATGCGCAGCCGCTCGTCATCAGCTCCAAAAAGGGACAGCTGGCGCTTGCGCACAACGGCAACCTGGTCAACGCGCGCAGCCTGCGCGAGGAGCTGGAGAACGGCGGTGCGATATTCCAGACCACCATCGACACCGAAGTGATTGCGAGCCTGATTGCCAAGCACAGCACAGACGGTATTGTCGACGCAGTGACGCGCACCATGGAACAGCTCAAAGGCAGCTATGCGCTGGTGATCATGACGGGAGACTGCGTGATCGGCGTGCGCGACCCCAAGGGCATCCGGCCTTTGGCTTTGGGCCGGCTGGACGGCGCCTATGTGTTTGCCTCCGAGTCCTGCGCGTTTGACACCATCGGCGGCGAGTTCATCCGCGACCTGCGACCCGGTGAGATATTGGTTGCGGACAGGAACGGACTCAAGTCGTACCAGGGCATGCACGCCGCAGACTCGGCGCTGTGCCTGTTCGAATACGTTTACTTTGCCCGCCCCGATTCGGATATCGATGGCATAGCGGTTCACAGGGCGCGCGAACGCGCGGGAGAGATGCTGGCGCTAAGCAATACCGTGGAAGCGGATGTGGTCGCCGCCGTGCCCGATTCGGCGCTGTCCGCCGCGATGGGCTTTGCGCGCCAGTCCGGCATTCCGTATACCAGCGCGCTGTCTAAAAACCGCTATGTCGGCCGTACGTTTATTAAGCCGACGCAGGGCAAGCGCGAGATGGGGGTTGCAGTGAAACTGAGCGTTTTAAAGCGCAATGTGCGCGGCAAGCGGCTGATACTGGTGGACGATTCCATCGTGCGCGGTACCACGTCCAAGCGCATCGTCGAGATGCTCAAGCTCGCCGGGGCAAAGGAAGTGCACATGCAGATTAGCTCACCGCCCGTCAAACACCCGTGCTATTTAGGTATCGACACGTCCACCCACGACCAGCTCATCGGCGCGTCTCATTCAGTGGAAGAAATACGCAAGCTGATCGGCGCGGATACGCTCCATTTTCTGAGCCTGGAAGACCTGCTGAAGACGGTGGAGGGCGCGGCATGCAACTTCTGTACCGGCTGTTTTAACGGCAACTACCCGGAGGATGTCAGCGAACTGGTGGCATGCGGTAAAAAACGTGCTCTTGAGAAATGCTCATAACGATATAGGCTTAGCCTTCATCACCGGAGAGAGCTGCCGGCGTGAAGTTCGGATAATTGATTGCCTTTAAGGAGTTAATATGGGATATACTTATAAGGACGCGGGCGTCGATGTGGAAGCGGGATATGAAGCTGTCAAGCTGATCAAGAAGCACGCTCATTCCACGTTTGACGGGCACGTGTTGCAGGACCTGGGATCGTTCGGCGGCATGTACGAATACGGCGACAGCGTGCTGGTGTCCGGCACGGACGGCGTGGGCACCAAGCTTAAATATGCCTTTGTGCTGGACAAGCACGACACGGTAGGTATCGACTGCGTGGCCATGTGCGCCAACGACGTGGTGTGCCATGGCGCGAAGCCGATGTTCTTTCTGGACTATATCGCCACGTCCAAGCTGGTTCCCCAGAAGGTCGCGGATATCGTGAAAGGCATAGCCGAGGGCTGCCGGCAGGCGGGCTGCGCGCTGATCGGCGGGGAAACGGCGGAGATGCCCAGCTTTTACGCAAAGGGCGAATATGACATCGCCGGTTTCTGTGTGGGCAGCGTGCCCAAAGATAAGCTTATCAACGGCAGCAGCATACGCCCCGGGGATAAGCTGATAGGGCTGCGTTCCAGCGGTCTGCACAGCAACGGTTTTTCGCTGGTGCGCAAGCTGATTACGCCGGATAAGCGCGTGCTGTCGCAGTACATAGATAATCTGGGGAAAACGCTGGGCGAGGAACTGCTGACTCCGACACGCATCTACGTCAAACCTCTGCTGGCGCTGATGGACAGTTTTGAAATCAGGGGCGCCGCGCACATTACGGGCGGCGGCTTCATCGAGAATATACCGCGCAGACTGCCAAAGGGGCTGGGGGCGCGGATTGAACTGGGCAGCTGGGACATGCCGCTCATATTCAAACTATTGCTTGGCGATATGAACATGAAAACAGAGGACGCGTACAACACGTTCAATATGGGTATCGGCATGGTGATCGCCGTCAGCCCGGAACTGGAATCCGATGTGCTGGCAGCCGCAAAGGAGTTGGGAGAGCAGCCCTTTGCGATTGGCAGCGTGCAGGAAGGCGAGGGCGTCAGGCTGTGCGGATAGAACGGATCGTTGTAATGGCATCGGGCGGCGGCACCAACCTGCAGGCGGTGCTGGACGCCTGTGCCGACGGGCGTATTCCCGCACGGGTCGTCGGCGTGATATCCAGCAAGCCCGGCGTGTACGCTCTGGAGCGCGCACAGCGTGCCGGCGTGCCCATTGTGGTAATTTCGCCCAAGGATTTCGCGGACCAGACCGCGCACGACGAAGCCGTCACAAAAGCCATCGAAGGCTTTGGCGGGCAGGCGGTGGTGCTGGCGGGTTACCTATCCATACTGGGACCAAAGCTGGTGCACCGTTATCCGATTGTCAACATCCACCCGGCGCTCATACCATCGTTCTGCGGCAAGGGCTACTACGGGCGGCGAGTGCACGAAGCGGTGCTGGAATACGGCGTCAAGGTTTCCGGCGCGACGGTGCATTTTGTGGACGAAGGCACGGATACCGGACCCATCATCATGCAGAAATGCGTGCCGGTTTTGGACGACGATACGCCCGAAACGCTGGCAGTGCGCGTGCTTGAGGTGGAGCACGAAATATTGCCTGCGTCCGTCGCGCTGCTCTGTGAAGGGCGGCTGCGCGTGGAAGGCCGCCGGGTGCGCATCCTGCCCAAAACTTAAAACCGCATTATACAATTTGGAGGATAAATCTATGAGAAGAGCTTTTCTCAGCGTGTACGACAAGACGGGTATCGTGGAGTTTGCGACAGGGCTCCATGAGCTGGGTTTCGAGCTGCTCTCCACGGGGGGCACGCAGAAGGCGCTGGAAGCGGCGGGTTTGCCCGTGACCAACGTATCGGAAATCACCGGTTTCCCGGAATGCCTGGACGGCCGCGTCAAGACGCTGCACCCTGCCATCCACGCCGGCATACTCGCGATGCGCAGTAATCCGGAGCATATGGCGCAGGTGGAACGACTGGGCGTTGGTCTTATCGACATCGTGGCGGTTAACCTGTATCCGTTCAAGGCGACGATATCCAAGCCCGACGTGACGCTGGAGGAAGCAATCGAGAACATTGATATCGGCGGCCCAAGCATGCTGCGCGCGGCGGCAAAAAACTGGCAGGACGTCGCATCCATCGTGGACCCGGCGGACTACGGACGCGTACTGGCCGAGCTGAAAGAGGGTGGCATCACGCGGCAGACGAAATTCGACCTGTGCGTCAAGGTGTTTGAGCACACCGCGGCGTACGACGCGCTGATAGCCGGATGGCTGCGCCAGCAGAACGGCGGCGGGTACCCGGACAAGCTGACGTTGACGTTTGAAAAACTGCAGGACATGCGCTACGGCGAGAACCCGCACCAGACAGCCGCGTTCTATCGCGAGCCGCTTCACATTGAAGGGACTTTGGCTGCGGCGGAACAGTTGTGGGGTAAGGAACTGTCGTTCAACAACATCAACGATACCAACGGCGCGCTGGACTGCCTGCGCGAGGTTGAGGAGATCACCGTGGTTGCGGCCAAACACGCCAATCCGTGCGGCGTGGGCAGCGGGGCCTCGGTGTATGAAGCGTATATGAAAGCTTATAACGCGGACCCGGTGTCGATATTCGGCGGCATCGTGGCGGTGAATGCCGAGGTGGACAAAGCGACAGCCGAGGAGATGGTCAAAACCTTCCTTGAGATTGTCATAGCGCCCGGCTTTACCGACGAGGCGCTGGAAGTGCTGAAGACTAAGAAGAACCTGCGCATACTGCGCCTGCCCGGTATATCCAGCAAAATACCTTCCACGGCGCTGGACCTCAAAAAACCGCTGGGCGGGCTTATCGTGCAGCAGGTGGACGACAAGCTGCTGGCAGGCGAGCTGAAAGTCGTAACGAAGAAAGCGCCGACAGAAGAGCAGTTGAAAGACCTGCTGTTCGCATGGAAGCTTGTGAATCATCTGAAAAGCAACGCCATTGCGGTGGCGAAGGATGGCCAGTCTTTGGGGCTCGGCCCCGGGCAGGTGTCGCGCATCTGGGCGGCGGAGAACGCTTTGCAGCGCGCGGGCAATAAGGCTCGCGGCGCGGTGCTGGCGTCCGACGCCTATTTCCCGTTTGACGACTGTGTGCGGCTGGCGGCGAAGTACGGCATAGCGGCCATCATCCAGCCGGGCGGCAGCATCCGCGACGAGGATTCCATCAAAGCGTGCGACGAGCTGGGCATCGCGATGGTGTTCACCGGCATGCGGCATTTCAAGCACTAAGGAGCAGAGCGGCATGAAGATACTCGTAGTGGGCAGCGGCGGCCGAGAACATGCGATCATCTGGAAACTGCGCCAAAATCCCAAAATCACGGAAATACATTGCGCGCCGGGCAACGGCGGAATCGCGGACATGGCGGAGTGCGTGCCGATTAAAGCGACGGACATTCCGGCTCTGGTGGACTATGCGGAACAGCAGCGGTTTGGCCTCGTGGTGGTCGCGCCGGACGACCCGCTTTATATGGGCCTTGTGGATGCGCTGCAGCAAAAGGGCATCCGCGCGTTCGGTCCCACGGCTGCGGGCGCGCGGCTGGAAGGCAGCAAGGTGTACGCCAAGCACCTGATGAAAAAATACGGCATCCCCACGGCGCGCTATGAGGTGTTTTCCCACTATGACGCCGCCTGCGCTTATGTGAAGACGTGCCCGATGCCGACCGTGGTGAAAGCGGACGGGCTGGCGCTGGGCAAGGGCGTCATCATCTGTCAAACGGTTAAGGAGGCACAGGCTGCGCTTGACGACATCATGCAAAAGCGCGTTTTCGGCGATGCAGGCAGCCGCGTGGTGATTGAGGAATACATGACGGGCCCGGAAGTGTCGGTGCTGGCGTTCTGCGATGGCAAAACCATACTGCCGATGGCGAGCGCGCAGGACCATAAGCGCGCGTATGACAACGATCAGGGGCCCAACACCGGCGGCATGGGCGCGTTCTCGCCCAGCCCGAAATACACGGACGCGGTGCGCGCCGAGGTGGAGGAAAAGATTATCCGCCGTACGCTGGACGCGCTGAAAAGAGAAGGCGAGGAGTTCAAGGGTGTGCTGTATTTCGGCCTGATGCTGACGGGAGACGGCCCCAAGGTGCTGGAATATAACGCCCGCTTCGGCGATCCGGAGGCTCAGGCGGTGCTGCCGCGCATGAAAAACGATCTTCTGGATATGATGGACGCGGTGATCGACGGCAGGCTTCATGAGGTGACGCTGGAATGGGACGAGCGCAGCGCCGTGTGCGTCGTGCTGGCCTCGGGCGGCTACCCCGGCAGTTATCCCAAAGGGCTGCCGATATCCGGGCTGGAGCAGGTGAAGGACGCCATCGTGTTCCACGCAGGCACGGCGAGGCAAACCGGCGGCTATGTGACCGCCGGCGGCCGTGTGCTGGGCGTCACGGCGATGGGGAAGGATATCGCCGAAGCCCGGCTGAAAGCATACAGCGAAGCAGAAAAGATTTCATTTGAGGGCATGCATTACCGCAGGGATATCGGAGTCAAATAGTATTGGAATGCAAAAGAGAGCCACCCGGCTCTCTTTTTAGTTTGACTTTTTGCTTACAGGTAAAACGCGCTGGCCACGATGCCCACCGCTTCGGTGGAGCGCTCGGATTCCACGCAGAAGCTGATTTTGGTTTCCGATGTGGTGATGATGGAGATGGCAATACCCTTTTCGGCCATAGCGCCAAAAAGTCGCGCTGACACGCCCGACTGGCTCTCCATGACAGGCCCTTCCACCGTGAGCTTGGACAGCGCGTCGGTGGCGATGATTTCGACGCCGTCCTTTTTAAATTTCTCCCGCTGCTTAAGGCTGCGCTTGAGGTCGGCGCGGGGGAGGGAGAACGACAGCCCGACGCGCCCGTTAAACGGCGAGGTCTGGCTGATGATATCCACCTTGACGCCCACCGCAGCGATGTCCGAGAACACGGATGCGATTGCTTGAGGAGAAAACGGCAGGTTGGCCAGCGTGATCATCGCCTGCCCGTCGTCCTTGTATATGTTGGTGATGGCGTTCTGCTGTATCATGTCCGTCATGTTATACAGGCCCGGCGGACGGGAGCATATAAAGCCTGCGGCACGGAGCGCGCCCAGCGCGAATATGCGCGGAGATTGGGCGATGTGCTTAATCTCCAGAATTTCGTCGGTACTGATGAACATAACGGTATGGTCGCCGGGTATGGTGCCGCCGCGCACAGCATGCACGCCGATTTCACGCCCGCGGCTTTCGCTGCGGGAACAGCGGCCGCATAGCAGCGGTTTGGGCGACATCATCGCGTTGTTGATGCACTCGGCCAAAGCCAGGGCTGTGCCGCTGGGGGCGTCCACCTTGCGGTTGTGATGCCGCTCCACGATCTCGATATCACAGTCCTCGCCCCAGAATTCCGCTGCGCGGCGCGCCAGCTCCATCTGCAGGCTGACGCCCACCGACATGTTGGCCGCCATAAAAATAGGGATGTGCTCAGACGACAGCTTGATCTCGGCCTTGTCCTCCTCGGTATAGCCGGTGGTGGCAATTACCAGGGGGATGTTTTTGTGCTGCGCATAGCCGAGATTGGCAGGCAGCGCCTCAGGGCGCGAAAAGTCTATCAGCACATCAGCGCCGTCCGGACATTCAAACGGGCTCTTGAATACAGGGAAGCTGTTATTGACGGCATCAGGGTCTTTATCGACGCCTGCAAGAACAGTAAAGCCCTCCGTTTCGGCGATGACCTGAGCCAAAGTTTGTCCCATGCGGCCGTTAACGCCGCAGATAATAATATTCATAACAATCCTCGTGCTTTCTGACGAATGTTGGGCCGGAATGTCAGACGATGTCAAACCCCAGGGCGATCAGTTCCTTTTTCAGGAGCGCAGCCTTGTCAGGGCTCATTTCAGTGAGGGGCAACCGCGGAATACCCACGGGTATGCCAATCATGTTAAGCGCCTTTTTGACAGGCGTCGGGTTGACTTCGCTAAACAGCGCCTTGACAAGCGGGTTGAGTTTAAACTGAAGTTCGCGCGCTTTCACCACATCGCCGCTAAGATACGCCATGACCATATCGTGCGTCATGCGCGGCGCCACATTGGAGACCACCGAAATGACGCCGAGCCCGCCCACCGACAGTATGGGTATTACATGGTCGTCGTTGCCGGAATAGATCTCCAGCCCCGGGCAGAGTCGCGCCATCTCCACGATCTGGCAGATGTCGGCTGTCGCGTCCTTGGTGCCCACTATGCGGTCGTGAGCAGCCAGCTCTTTCATGGCGGCGGGGGTGACGTTGTAGCCCGTGCGTCCGGGAATGTTGTATACAATCACAGGCAGCGGGGTGGCGTCCGCAATCGCATAGAAGTGACGGATGAGTCCGGTC
The DNA here is from genome assembly GCA_012719815.1 of Christensenellaceae bacterium. Classification (GTDB taxonomy): domain Bacteria; phylum Bacillota; class Clostridia; order Christensenellales; family SZUA-584; genus SZUA-584. The sequence continues at coordinate 606 of JAAXZP010000387.1, read as the reverse complement.
TGCGTGCACTTGTTGTAATAGGGTGTCACGACCAGCAGCGCATCAACGCCCAGATCTGCCGCCTTTTTGGCCGCATCCACCGAAGTGGCGGTGTTGTTGGTGCCCGTACCGGCAATCACCGGTACGCGGCCTGCCGTCTGTTTCACGACGAAATCGATGGCGGCGTATTGCTCCTCCTTCGACATCGTCGACGCTTCGCCGGTGGTACCGCAAACGACCAGCGCGTCAATGCCGTTCTCAATCTGATACTCGATCAGCTGCTCAAAGACGGCAAAGTCCACGCCCTTGTCGTTAAACGGTGTGACCAGCGCTGTTGCTGCCCCTTTGAAAATACTCATACGGCCACGCTCCTTTCAATATTCCGGCATACTCGCCGGGAGGTGGTTTGGAAAACCTTAACGGTCGAAATATCCTTTTGCCGCCAGCAGTTCAGCCATCAGCACCGCGCCGCCCGCAGCACCGCGCAGCGTGTTGTGGCTCAGGCACACAAATTTATAGTCATAGACAGTATCTTCGCGCAGACGGCCGATGGAAACAGCCATGCCGTTCTCCAGATCGCGGTCCAGCCGCGTCTGCGGACGGTTATCTTCCTCAAAGTAGTTGAGG
>JAAXZP010000386.1 GCA_012719815.1 Christensenellaceae bacterium | reverse complement strand
GGCGGTGCTGGACTACCTGCGCGTGCGCAAGGGAATCGCGGAAGCGGGCGACCTCAACCGCATCAACCGCCAGAAGCGGATGCTCGTCGCGATATTCGACAAGATTAAGCAAAACGGCCTGCTGCCCAGCATACCCGGCATACTCGACGCGTTCGACGGCAACATGTACACCAACACCACGCTGTCTCAGACGGCGGCGCTGGCGGCGTTCGCGTACAACGTGGAGCCGGATTCCATCGGCATGTATTCGATGGGCGGCCACTATAAGAACATATTCAACTGGAACTTCGTGCTGACCGACCAGAAGGCGCGCGTGAAGCTCATCAAGGATATATACGGCGTGGATGTGGAACAGTATAAGGATTACACATCGTCCGCCGCGCAGGCGCGCTGGGAGAAGATGCGCGCGCCCGTCATCAAGGAAAGGGCGGAGGCCGCTTTGGCCAAGGTGAAGGCCAAGCTGGACGCGGACGCGGCGCTGCCTATCCCGACGCCGACCCCGAAGCCCACGCCGGTGCCGAGTACGGAGCCCGCGCCCAGTCCGTCGGAGAGCACGGAACCGGCGCCATCCACGTCGCCCACGCCGACGCCCACTGTTCCGGACGGCGGCTCCGCGGAAGGCGCTGCGGCGGGCATCAGGCCGCTTTCGGTGAGCAACCCCCTCCTCTCGCTCATCGCGCTTACCGGCGAAACCCAATACCGCCAGTACCTGCCGGACGGGCCCGTATGGGCGCTGTACAACAAGGCCGTTGCCGAATGCGCGGCCCTGGGGACGCAGGAATCCACCGAGGAGCTGAGAGCCGCTAACGACCAGCTGATTGCGGACGTGCAGTCGCTGTGCTCCACACTGGGCATACCGCTCTCCTCGACATACTGGCGCGTCAACTACGAGACCGACAAGAGCTTCAACGAAATCACCGTGGATTTCAACTGATAAAACACCAGAAGGGCTGCCTGATAGCGGGCAGCCCCTTTAACTTGGCGAAAAAACCGCGGCAGTTTACCGATATGACGCGGTTCATGCCGTTTGCGCTCATCCCGTGTCATAGATTAAAGAACGGCTTGCTCTCCCCGGGAACATACGGCGAGGCTCGAACGGGCGCTAACAACATTTGTTTTTTACTTTTCAGGGAACTTCTTCCTGCCGTCTGCCGTCTGAATAGAGAATACCAACAAGGAGTATCGGGCTATGAGAAGGAAAGCGCAGCCGTGCGGCGGGTTGCAGGTTCCCGATTACAGTCTGGCATATCTGGTGCGCGAGGGCTATGCCGCAAGGCCGAAGAAAACCCGGAGCGCCAGATGGATTGTGCTGGCTCTCATATTCGCCGTGTTCGCGGCGCTGCTCGCGGGCGCGGGCATCTGGTACTGGTCAGCCGGCAGCAAATCCATGGGCGGCCGGCATACCCCGGGCAGCCTCCCGCCCCAGCAAAGCGGATATGAAGTTCCGCCAGCCGGTGCCCCGCTGGCCGCGCCGCTTGCAATTCGTCCAAACTGTAAACTTTTTAGGAATAAGGCCCCTTCCCTCTTGGAAAACTCCCAGAATTTTGTATCATGGTATCGTATCGCAACGGGTAAGCAACCGGTATCGCAGAATCATAACGACGGAAAAGGATGAGTGCGATGAGAAGTAAAATCCGGATGCTGGACAATGTGCAGATGTGGATGCCGGACGGCTGCGGAAACTCAGGCGGCCTCGCGGGCGGCGGGCCGGAAAGCCCGAAGCCGTCGAGCAAGCCCAAAAAAGCGTGGTCCACCAGGAAAACCGTGATCGTCGCCATTGCGGGCGCGCTGGCGCTGATACTGATTGGCGTCGCGGCATGGATATGGTCCATACTGAATGACCCGCTCGCCCAGTTCAGCAACGTGGCGGAGCAGTTTACGCCGCCCCCCTCGGCTGCTGCCGAGCCCGAACCGAATGCGGACGAGCCGGGCGAACCGGAGCCGGACGCCACGCCCACTCTGGACCCGTATGAAGTGCTCTTAAGCCAGGCGGACACCGGCTTTTTGAAGGACATCGTCAACATCATGCTGATCGGCGTGGACCACTCGGTGGAGCGCGAAACCTGGCGCGGCAAGAAGGCGTTCCATGCCGACGTGATGATCGTGCTCGCCATCAACAAAAACACCGGCGAGGTTAACCTGATCTCTCTCCCGCGCGACACCTACGCGCAGATACCCGGCGTGAAGGGCATATACAAGCTCAACGCCTCGCTCGACTGCGGCGGCGGCTGGCCCAGCGAAGCCAACGGCTATTCCACCAGCGGCTTCGACAAGGTGTGCGAGGCCGCGAGCTGGATGCTGGGCGGCATACCGGTGAAATATTACTACGCGGTGGACATGAACGCCGTGAAGGGCCTGGTGGACGCCATCGGCGGCGTGCAGAACTTCGATCTGGAATTCGATTTTACGATGCAGGGCCGCAGCTACAGGAAGGGCGTGCAGCCGCACATGGACGGCCAGGCGGTGCTGGACTACCTGCGCGTGCGCAAGGGCATCGCGGAAGCGGGCGACCTCAACCGCATCAACCGGCAGAAGCGGATGCTGGTGGCGATATTCGACAAGATCAAGAAAAACGGCCTGCTGCCCAGCATACCCGGGCTGCTGGAATCGTTTGACGGCAACCTGTACACCAACACCACGCTGGCGCAGACCGCGGCGCTGGCGGCGTTCGCGTACAACGTGGACCCGGATTCCATCGGCATGTATTCGATGGGCGGGCGCTCCCAGAACATATTCAACTGGAACTTCGTGCTGACCGACCAGACTGCGCGCGTGAAACTCATCAAGCAGATTTACGGCGTGGACGTGGAGCCGTATAAGGACTACACCGCCGCGGCGGCGATAGCGAGATGGAACAGGATGCAGCTGCCGGTGGTCAAAAAACAGGCCGCGGCCGTGCTGGACAAGGTGAAGGCCATACTGGACGCCGACGCCGCGCTGCCGATAGAGGGCGCGACGCCCACTCCTGCCCCGCCTTCGCAGACGCCTGCGCCGCCGCCTTCACAGTCCGCCCCGCCTTCGGGGCCAACTCCGCCGCCCGCAGAGACGACGCCGCCCGCAGAGACGCCGCCTGCGGAGACTCCGTCCGCGGCCCCGGAAGCCCAATCCGGCGCATCCGGCGCGGATGTGGGAATCATGCCGCTGCGCGTGAATACGGGCAGTATGCCGCGCTTTGCCGCCGCTCCCACGGGATACCGCAAGTACCTGCCCGGCGGTCGGGAATGGTCGCTGTACTACAAGGCCCGGGATGAGCTCAACAACCTCACCGCCGACACGCAGAAAATCGAGCGGCTCAAGGCGGATATCGAGACGCTGTGCTCCATATTCGGTATCCCCAAGCCCAGCTGGCGGGTCAACTACGAAACCACCTACAACGAGATATACGTGGATTTCCGGTGACGAAAACCGGGGAAACGCGAAAATGGGGCTGCGCCCGCATAGGCCAGCCCCTTTTTTACCCCGGCAAATCGGCGGAAAACCTAAGGTTTCGCCGGACTAGGATATCCCCCATTTCATCATGTACTTCAGCATGGAGACGACCTGGATGACGAAGTACTTGAAGCGCCGGCGGCCCGCCCTCGCC
>JAAXZP010000385.1 GCA_012719815.1 Christensenellaceae bacterium | reverse complement strand
GCCGTGTACTGTAACAAGCCGACCTGCAGCGGATTGTGACACGCAAACCGGGCGTATCTGCCAGCCACGGCTTATTCGGCCTTCCTGGCCTTGGGCTCGCCGTAGCTCACGCCCACTTTGCGCCCCACATCCAGAAGCGGCGCGTTGCGGGGCACCGTCTTGGTCTTGCCCGCCACATCTTTAATCAGGTTGTGCGTGATTTTGCCGTCCTTCACCGCCACGGTGGTACCGAATTCGCCTCTCTTGATCAGCTCCGCCGCATACACGCCCATCTGCGTCGCGAGCACCCGGTCGAACGGGCAGGGTGCGCCGCCGCGCTGGTAATGGCCCGGCACCACCACGCGCGTGTCGATGTCGATCACTTTGCGCAGTTCGTCGGCCAGCTTGTAACCCACCGAGTAATGCTGTCCTTTAAGGTTCTGCTCCGGGTCGTCGTGGATGCTGCGCGCGCCTTCTGCTATCGCGATGATGGAGTAATGCTTGCCGCTCTCGTAACGGTCGTTGATGACGTCCGCCACGGTGTTGATGTCGTACGGTATCTCGGGTATCAGTATCACGTCCGCACCGCCCGCGATGCCCGCAGACAGCGCCAGCCAGCCGGCCTCGTTGCCCATCAGCTCCACCACCATCACGCGCGAGTGCGAAAAAGCGGTGCTGTGCACCTTGTCGATCACGTCCGTCGCGATATCCACGGCGCTCTGAAAACCGAAGGTCACGTCCGTGCCCCACACGTCGTTGTCGATGGTCTTGGGCAGGCTGATCACGTTGAGCCCCTGGTCATACAGCATCCCCGCCGCGGTATGCGTGCCGTTGCCGCCGATCACTACGATGCAGTCCAGCGCCATCTTCTCGTAGTTTTTCGCCATCATCCTGAACGGGTCCAGGTATTTGCCGCTGTTCTGGCGTATCATCTTATCCCGCTGGCGCGACGTGCGCAGTATAGTGCCGCCCAGCGTCAGTATGCCGGAAAACTCATGCCGCTCCATCTCGCGATACTCCAGGTCTATAAAGCCGCCGAACCCGTCCATAACGCCCACGATCTGTACGTCGCTGAAAAGCTGGTACGACGCGCGGGCCACGCCGCGGATGGCGGCATTCAGGCCTGGGCAGTCACCGCCGCTTGTCAATATGCCGATGCGTTTTGCCATTGTCTCTTCCTCCGGATGAATTTCCCTCATAATATAAACCGGAAAGCGGGAGTTTAACCCCCGCTCCCCATCATATATCATTTCAGCGCCGCTGTCTAATACAGGCGCGGCGCTACGGCTATATTCTCCGAATCAAGCACCCCGCATGCCGTACAAAATATGCGCCTTCTTGCAAACGCGCCCCGCAATTGTAACAAAACATACCCGGGCCTCCGCCTGTGTTTCGTTCTTATAATATCATACATTCTCCGCACATATAACCAAAAAATGAACTATTACATGATAGGTCCAACATGATTCATATTGGTTGATTTTAAGATAACCTGTATCCCGCGAGCGCAAAACAAAAGGGGAGGTGTTGATACCTCCCCTTTGCAGGTTTCTTAAACCCGATTACTCGATGACGCTGACCACAACGCCGGAACCCACTGTTCTTCCGCCCTCGCGGATAGCAAAACGGAGACCTTCCTCGATCGCGATGGGGGTGATCAGCTCGATTTCCATCTCGATGTTGTCGCCCGGCATGACCATCTCAACGTTTTCAGGGAGTTTGATGGTGCCTCTCTCCACTCTGCCCGTCGCCACGGTGCCGCGGCCGGTGATGGAGAACACGTCTTCAACAGGCATCAGGAACGGCTTGTCAGCGTCACGTTCGGGGGTGGGAATGTAG
>JAAXZP010000384.1 GCA_012719815.1 Christensenellaceae bacterium | reverse complement strand
GGTTTGAGGAAACCACCGAGCGCGAGAGCCTGTTTTTGCACTGCGTGCGCGCCATCGGCTCGGTGCGTTACGGCGAGCGCGGCCTGCCGCTGATGGGCAGCGGCGACTGGAACGACGGCATGTACAAGGTGGGCGCGGGAGGCAAGGGTGAAAGCGTGTGGCTGGCGTTTTTCCTCTCGGAGGTGCTGCGGCTGTTTGCAGACCTGTGCGAGCGGTGCGGCGAGCATGAGCTGGCGGAGCAGTACACCGCCCAGCGCGACGAGCTGCGCAAAAACATCGAACAGCACGGCTGGGACGGCGAATGGTACGCGCGGGCGTTCTTCGACGACGGCACGCCGCTGGGCCGCCATACGTCGCCGGAATGCCGCATCGACCTGGTGTCGCAGGCGTGGGCGGTGATATCCGGCGCCGAGCGGGCAAGGCGCGCTTATGAATCGGCGTCCAGCGAACTGGTGATGCGCGACGAGGGCGTCATCCGCCTGCTCGCGCCGCCTTTTGACAAATGGGAAAAAAACCCAGGCTATATCAAAAACTACCTGCCCGGCGTGCGCGAAAACGGCGGTCAGTACAGCCACGCGGCGGCGTGGTTCGTGATCGCCGCGGCCAAGCTGCGCCTGAAGGACGACGCGCTGCGCCTGTTCCAGATGATAAATCCCATCAACCACACGCGCACGCCCGCAGACGTGGAGCGCTACAAGGGCGAGCCGTACGTGATGGCGGCGGACGTGTATCACGTGGAAGGGCACAAGGGCAGAGCCGGATGGACGTGGTACACCGGCACCGCGGGCTGGATGTATCAGGCGGCTATTGTGCACCTGTTGGGGCTTCACATCGAGCGCGGAGTGCTGTCCATAAACCCCTGCGTGCCCGACGATTTCGGGCCATATACCATCGAGTACAAAAAAGACGGCGCGACGTACATCATTTCGGTGGACCTTATCCCCGGCTACCAGGGCGAGGCGTGGCTGAGCTTTGAAGGCGGGGAGCGCGTCAAAAAGCTGCCGCTGGACAAATCCCGCGGCGTTCACAGAATACTGGCTTGTTGGCAGCCGTGACGGGATGTTATACTCTCTTACATGAACAGCAACGAATTTTTGCCGATGTCGCGGGAAGAGATGGCGGAGTTGGGCTACGAGCAGCTCGACTTTATCGTGGTGACGCCCGACGCGTATGTGGACCACCCGTCGTTCGCCGCGGCGGTGATCGGCCGGTTTGTGCAGAGCCTGGGCTACAGCGTGGGCATTATCGCCCAGCCCAACTGGGAATCCGCGGACGATTTTAAACGCCTCGGGCCGCCCCGCTATGCGTTTTTATTGAGCGGCGGCAACATCGACGGCATCGTGAACATGTATACCGCCGCCAGGCGCAGGCGCAGCGAGGACGTGTACTCGCCCGGAGGCAAAACGGGCCTGAGGCCCGGCCGGCCCACCATCGCGTACACCGCGCGCTTGAAGCAGGCTTACAAGGATATACCGGTCATCATCGGCGGGGTGGAAGCATCTAACCGCCGTTTTGCGCATTACGATTATTATGAGGATAAGGTCCGCCGCTCGTACCTGGTGGATTCCAAGGCGGACCTGCTGGTATACGGCATGGGCGAAGCGCCGCTTGCCGAGATTTGCGGCCGCCTGAAAAACGGCGAATCCGTGCGGGACATGCTGGGCGTGCGGGGCACGTGCGTGCTGCGCTCGTCGCTGGAGGGTATCGGCGAGTACGTCATGCTGCCGTCTTTTGAGCGCGTCGCGGAAAGCAAAAGGGATTTCGCGAACGCGTGCCGCCTGATACACCAGCACACCTCGCCGCGAGGAAAAATACTGGTGCAGCCTCACGGCGACCGGTATCTCATCCAGTTCCCGCCGCCGCTACCGCTTTCCACGCCCGAGATGGACGCGATATACGGCTTGCCGTTCACGCGGCGGCAGCACCCGTCGTACAAAGAGCCGGTGCCGGCGCTTTCCGAAGTGCAGTTTGGCATCATCACGGTGCGCGGCTGCCCCGGGCAATGCGCGTTCTGCTCCATCAGCGCGCACCAGGGCAAGCGCATTCAGAAGCGTTCCAAAAAGTCCATCGTGGAGGAGGCGCGGCGCATGGCCGCGATGCCGGAATTCAAGGGCATCATCTCCGATGTGGGCGGGCCGACGGCCAACTTCTACGACGCGACGTGTCTGGCCAATAATCCGGAGACGTGTACGCGCAGCTGCCTGACCCCCAAGCCCTGCCCCAACCTGAAAGTGAGCCACAAGGGGTTGTGCGAAGTGCTGGAAGCGCTGGAGAAGGTGGAAGGCGTGCGCCGCGTCTTCATCCGCTCGGGGCTCCGGTACGATTATCTTATGGCGGACAAGGACGGCCATTTCTTCGACCGGCTGGTCAAAAAGCATGTCAGCGGGCAGCTGAAAGTGGCGCCGGAACACGTGAGCGGCGAAGTGCTGCGGCTGATGAACAAGCCGGGCTATGCGGTGTACGAGCGCTTTGCGCGCCGCTTTGAGGCCGCGACCAAAAAGGCGGGCAAGCCCCAGTACCTTTTGCCGTATTACATCTCGTCGCACCCGGGCAGCACGTTAAATGACGCGATAGAGCTGGCGCTGACGTTGAAAAAGCAGGGCTTCGTACCAGAACAGGTGCAGGATTTCTACCCCACGCCGGGCACGATATCCACCTGCATGTTCTACACCGGCCTGGACCCGATGACGGGCAAACCTGTGTACGTGGCGAGGACCCCGCGGGAGAAGGCGATGCAGCGGGCGCTGCTGCAGTTTGACCAGAAGCGCAACTGGCCGCTGATACGCGAGGCGCTGCGCGAGGCGGGCCGGGAGGATTTGATCGGCCCGGGCGGGCTGGTGCCGGCGGAGACCAGGCCCAGCCGCAAGGGCAGGGCGGGCGGAAGCAAAGCTGCCGCGTCGGAAAAAACCGAAAGAGGAGGTTCTAAAAGCAGGAAAAAAGCGCATGACGATGGAATAATGACCAAAAAGAAAAGCGGGAAAGGAGCCGGAAGATGAAAAGAGCGCTGCTATTGGTGGATTATATCCACGACTTTGTGGACGATGACGGCGCGCTGACGGTCGGCAAGCCCGCGCAGGAAATACACGAAAACATCGAGCGGGCGATTTCGCGGATGAGCAAGGACGACCTTATCGTGCTGGCCAATGACAGCCACGACTGGGATGCGCCGCATCCCGAGAAAAAGCTGTTCCCGCCGCACGCGCTGGTTGGCACGCGGGGCGCCGAAACGGTGGTGGCCGAGGCGCTGGAAAAGACCGCCGCGCCGGTTATGACTGTCAGCAAGATGCGTTACAGCGCGTTTTGCCGCACGGGCCTTGCGGATATGCTGCGCAGCGCCGGCGTAGAGCGGCTGTATCTCGCGGGAGTGTGCACCGATATCTGCGTGCTTCACACCGCCGTCGAGGCGTACAACGAAGGTTTTGACACCGTGATACTGGGCGACTGCGTGGCTTCGTTCAACCCGGCGGGGCACGAATTCGCCATCGCACATTTCAAAAACGTGCTCGGCTTTGACGTTATAAGCAGTACGCAACTGTAGTTATTTTCGCCTGTAATAACTTTCATTTTAATAATTTGTATATTGTGGTATAATAGTTCATAACCTTCGACAAGGAGCATGGGCGAATGAAGAGAATACTGATCGTCGACGATGAACCCAGCCTGATCAAGGGGCTTCGCTTCAATCTGGAGCAGCAGGACGGCTATCAGGTGGACGAAGCGCTGGACGGTGAAGAGGCGCTCAAAAAGTTTGAGGAAGGCAAATACGATCTGATTTTGCTGGACCTGATGCTGCCTAAGATAGACGGCATGGAGGTTTGCCAGCGCATCCGCAGCGTCTCCAATGTGCCCATCATTATGCTGACGGCCAAGGATGATGACATGGACAAGATCATGGGCCTGGAGTTCGGCGCTGACGACTACATGACCACGCCGTTTAACATGCTTGAACTCAAGGCGCGCATCAAGACGATATTCCGCCGTTTGGAGAACAGCGAAAAATCGCGCGAATCGCAGATCATCAAGGTGCGCAACATGACGGTGAACCTGGAGAACAGGAGCGTGATGATAGACGACCGCGAGGTGTCGCTGACGGCCAAGGAATTCGACCTGCTGCAGCTTTTTATCACCAACAGGGGCAAGGTGTTCGACAGGGAGAAGCTGCTTGAGCTGATATGGAAGTATGAATACCTGGGAGACCTTAGGACAGTGGACGTGCATATCCGGCGCCTGCGCGAGAAGATAGAGACCAACCCTGCCAAACCCGAGTTCATACTGACGAAATGGGGAGTGGGATACTATTTCTCGGATAAATAATATATTTTACTCTATCCGCTGGCGGTTTGTGCTGTTTAACCTGGGCGTGGCCATTATCGCTTTCGCGGCGGTGACAATGGCCATCGCCTATCTTGCGGAGGATTACCTGGTAGGGCTTCGCGTCCGCGAGCAGCTGAAAAGCACAAACAACGTAGCGGTGAGTATGGCGCCGTATTTAAGCAGCGCCAATGCGTACAAGATGTTTGAGCTGGCCGAGCAGAGCTCCAAAAAATACGGCGGCCGGTTCCTGGTACTCAACAAGTCGGGCATCGTGCTGGTGGACAGCTTCTCGACGCTTAACGGCCAGAAGCTGGACCACAAGGAGATATCCGACGTGCTGCTGGGGCCCAAGGACGCGAGCTACGGCTTTCACGAGATCAATACCGAAGACGGCAAACCGTTTTACGCAGTGTATTATACGGCTGCGGTGGTCCATGATGGGGAGACCATCGGAGCTGTGCTTTTTTCTGCCGACATTCAGGACGTGGTGGACATCACGCGCGATTTCATCCGCGTGCTGATGATGATATCCATAGCGGCGTGCGCGATGTTCGCCGGAGTGAGCATCTGGCTGTCGGGCTACATTACGCGGCCCATCAACGACTTAAAGAACGTCGCGCTGTCGATATCGCGCGGCAACCTGCACCAGCGCATCCACGTATCCGGCAAAAACGAGATGGCGGCGCTTGCGCACACGTTCAACGTGATGAGCGAAAAGCTGGAGAACATGGACAAAAAGCGCAGCGAGTTTGTGTCCAACGCGTCGCACGAATTAAAAACGCCTTTGAGCTCCATCAAAATACTCATCGAGTCGCTGCTGTATCAGGACGGCGTGGAGGAGCGTATCTATAAGGAATTTCTGGGCGATATTAACAAGGAGATCGACCGCTTAAACGACGTTATCAGCGGCCTTCTGACGCTGGCGCGCACCGACAGCGAGACCCAGGCACTCAACATCGACAAGATACTGCTCTCCGAGCTGGTGTTCAAGTCGGTGACTTCGCTGAAGCCCATCGCCAACGAAAAAGGCGTGGCGCTGAACTTCACCGTCAATAACGACCTCGAGGTGGAATGCGACGCCTTAAAGGTAATGCAGGCCGTGACGAACCTGGTGGAGAATGCCATTAAATACACCGACCCCGGCGGCAGCGTGCAGGTGGTATTGAGCAAGTCGGGCAGTGATGCCGCCATCGCCGTCAAAGACACCGGCTGCGGCATCCCCGAGAAGGATATACCGTATCTGTTCGACAGGTTTTACCGGGTGGACAAGGCCCGGGCGCGCGATACCGGCGGCAGCGGTTTGGGCCTGCACATCGCGCAAAAGATTGCGCTTTTGCACGGCGGCAGCATCGACGTGCAGAGCGAAGAGGGCAAGGGCAGCGTGTTCACGCTGTATCTGCCCATCAAATCGGAGGTGAAGGCGTGATGCTGAAAAAACTGGCGGCTGTGGTTCTCGCCGCGGCGCTGCTCTTTATGGCCGGCTGCATGGGCGGCGGCCCGAAGACCGGCAGCGCCAACCTGCCCGACATCAACCCCAACGCCGGGGCGGCCAACAAGGCCACCGCCCGCGTCGCGCTGTATTTTTCTTATAACCGGGAAGAGCTGCTGGCCGCCGAGACGGCGACGGTGAACGTGCCCGTCAGCGAGCCGCTGGAGGCCGCGGTGGTGCGCGCGCTGATTTCCGGCCCGTCTGTTAACCGGACGGAACTGTACCGCCTGTTCTGGGACGGCGTGGAGCTGGTGGGCGTGGACAGCAACGCCGACATACTGTTCGTGACACTGAGCGAGGAGTTCGTTTCCACCGCACCGGAGAAGGTGGCGCTGGAGGAAGGCACGGTGGAGGACCAGAAACGCCTGGCTATCTGCTCCGTCGTCAACACCATCGTGGAGATGGGCACGTATTCGCGCGTGCAGATATACATAGACCGGCAGGACGCCGGCGCGGCGCAGCGCATCACGCGGCGGGAGGCGGGATGGCAGGATAACGGCGACGACCGCCTGGACCCGCTGGGCCGCATGAGCGAGCTGATACTGACGCCGCAGAACACGCTGATCGAGGCGCTCGAATCCTTCGAGAAGAAGAACTGGGGGAGGCTGTATAACTTTATCGCGTACACCAACCCGGACGGAACGGTAAAGCCGGATACCGAGACGTTTGCCGAGGTTTTGGACAAGGGCAACGTGCTGGAGAGCTTCAGCGTCACGGATTCCAGCGTGTCCAGCGACGGGCAGGAAGCCACGGTGATGCTCAATTATTCCATCAAGACGCGGGAAGGCGAAACGCTCAGCCGCCCCAATATCCCCGTAAAGCTGGTGCGCGAGGAGGACATATGGAAGCTGACGTATACGTCGCTGGTGAAGGTGCTGGTCAATGCGGGCTGATGTAAAAAGGGTGCTCCTGCTGGCAGTGGCGGCATGCCTCGCGCTTTCCGGCTGCGGCGTCATCCGCGACCAGCGGCAGGCGGGAGAGACCGTGCCGGTGAGCACGCTGGATACCAGCGGGCTGGAAAATTACGAGCGGACGGTAAAATCCGCGGTGTATTTTTACAACGAAACCAGCCAGACGCTGATGGCGGAATCCCGGACTCTGGTGGTGGAGCAGGACGCCAACCCCGCTGAAACCGCCGTGCGGGAACTGCTCGAGGGCCCCTCCAACGCGAGCCTCAATAACGTGGCGCCGGAGGGCATGACGCTGGACTTTCTGGAATATTCCCAGGGCGTTATCAACGTTTACTTGAAATATAGCGGCGATATGCCCGAGCCTGAGCAGGCCTACATACTGGAGCAGGCGATTGCGAACACCGTGACGGACATACTGGGGCAGGTATCGGTGTGCGTGTTCTACAACGGCATACGCGTGGGCGTGGGCGGGTACCCGTCCGGGCCGCTCCGGAAGCAGACGGGCAGCATACCGGACGCGTGGGGCAGCGTATACGCGAAATACGTGCCGCAGAACACCGCGCCCGCAGACGGGGAGAGCCCGGCGCCCGCCAAAACCAACGGCAGCGCGGAAGAGCCGGAGAAGCCCAAAACCTCCGAGATAAACACCGTGCTCTATTTCGTATCCCCGGGAGGCCGTTTCATACTGCCCGAGGTGCGTACGATAAAGTACACCGGCGACCAGTACATCGAAACGCTGATACAGGAGCTGAAAAACGGCCCGCGCAACACGGCGGCGATGAGAAGCCCGCTTATTGCACAAGCCGACCTTTTGCGCGAGCCCGTGCTGGAAGACCTGGGCAACGGGCGCCGCAAGCTGGAGCTGTATTTCTCCCAGAGCCCGGTGCAGCCGGGCTATCTGGACGCGTCCGAAACGGCTTCCTACGCTGCGCTTGTTTACACCATCACCGGCTTTATGCCTTACGTGGAAACGGTGGAAATCTATGTGGCGGGCCACCGCGTGGACAAGGTGGGCGACACTCATTTTTATAACGGCATGCGGCGCGCCGACTACGTGGGCCTCATCGGCAGCAGCGCGCCCGTCTATTTCGGCGACAAGACGTCTGACCTGCTGCTGGAAGTGCAGAGGAACATGGAGCAGGGCAAGGTGTGGAGCGCACGCGAACGCGTGCTGGAGCTGCTGGCCGGGCCGCTGGAGGAAGACGGCGCCAATGTGTGGCCGCTGATGCCGCCCGGCGTGACGGCGGACGATATCCCGTCGGTGGACGTGTATGGCGATACCGCCTATGTGAACCTGTCGGCGCGGTTTAAGG
>JAAXZP010000383.1 GCA_012719815.1 Christensenellaceae bacterium | reverse complement strand
CCTTTTTACAGCTCTTGCACTGCCCGCACCCGATTGCCGGCGCCATGATGTAGCGCCCTGAGAGATTGACGCCCTCGCCGTTCTCCACAATTTCATAGCACGCTTCGTGCCCGATTGTGATAGGCGTTTTCAGCTTCTCGTTGCCAAAACGGTAAGTTCTCAGGTCCGTGCCGCAGATCGACGCACATCTTATCCGGGCAACCGCCTCGCCCTTGCCCGCTTTGGGCATGGGCACTTCAGTGACCGCAAAATTTTTACCACCGTTATAGACAAACGCTTTCATGGCCTTACCTCATTCCATCCAGGGAAGGAACAGGATCTTGTTAAAATATAGTTCCTTTTTGTATATCTTATCGAATATGCTCGGGACCTCTTCCAGCGGCAGCTTGTGCGTAATCACTTTTTCCGCATCGATCGTGCCGTCCGCAAGGCTTTCCACGCCATGCGTCCACTCCCAGCCCGGGAACGGCTTGGAGAACGAGTTCCACGACCCTACGATCGCTTTCTCGCCGCGCATCACCCAGTCCAGGCATTTCTCAGACAGCGTCAGCGGCTGGTGCGATATGCCGAGCAGCACCATCGTGCCGTGCTTGGCCGTCGCCTCTATGGCGTTGTGCTGCGCCACCGGGAATCCCGACGCGTCGATGCACACATCCGCGCCCCCGTCCGTCGCCGCAATGACCTGGTCCACAACATCCGCCGCACGGCCGTCAATGGCAACGTCCGCGCCGCAGTCTCTGGCTACCTGCAGCTTGCGCTCGTCCACGTCCACGGCCACCGCAATTTTGGCGCCTTTCGCCTTCATGTATTGAATACAGTAAAGGCCGATCGCACCGAGGCCGAATACGCAGACCTTATCCCCCGGCTTGAACCCGCCGCGCTTGATCGCATGCAGCGCGTTGGCCAGCGGGTCAGCCGTTGCAGCCGCTTCAAACGAAACATTATCCGCCACTTTCAGCAGATTGGGCTCGGGCACTGCGACGTACTGAGCAAAAGCGCCGTCATTGCGCGACCCGAAATACTTGTAGTCCTTGCACAGCGAGTAGTGACCCTGCTGGCAGAACTCGCATTTGAAGCACGGCAGCAGCGGCGGCACCGTCACGCGGTCGCCCACTTTGAAATTCTTGACGGCTGCTCCTACTTCCACGATTTCACCGGAGAACTCATGCCCCGGTGTGATGGGCGATATATAAGCTCCGTACTTGTTGATGCGCGGAATATCCGAACCGCAGATGCCGACCGCCATCACTTTGACCAGCGCCTCATTCTCCTTAATCTCAGGCACAGGCACCTGTTCCAGCCTTAAATCGCGAGGTGCGTACATCCTGATCGCTTTCATCATCCTACTCATATTCCATCATTCTCCTTGCTCGCTTAATAGGCAATACGCCTTCAATCTTCGTGTGAGTCTTAGAATTTTGTGAACATTAAACCAGCACAGCGCGCCTGGCCGCCGCGCCCTGCCTGCTGCTAATCACTGCGCCGGCCAAGCTCTGCTGTTTCCACTTTCTCCAATAATTTTGTGAACGTATGAAAGCCTCTACAAAACCGGCATCAGTAGTCGGTCTTGTGGATGACGACGTTGCCGGTCGGGCAGCCACCCTTGCACCTGCCGCAGTTGACGCAGTTGGACTGCGCGGAAGCGCCCTGCACAATCTTGACGCCCGAGCTGGTGCCCAGCCGCGTTGCGCCCGCTTTTATCATCGCCACCGCGCTGTTGTAATCCCTCACGCCGCCCGAGGCCTTGACGCCCATGGTGGGGCCCACTGTTCTCCGCATCAGCGCAACATCCTCGACCGTTGCGCCGCCCGTCGAAAAACCGGTGGATGTCTTGACAAAGTCGGCTCCGGCCAGTTTGGCTATCGTGCAGACTTTGACTTTTTCCTCGTCCGTCAGCAGGCACGTCTCAATGATCACCTTGACGAGCGCCCTGCCCTTTGCAGCGTTCACAACCGCTTCAATGTCCCGCTTCACCAGATGCCAGTCGCCGGACTTGATCGCGCCGATATTCACGACCATGTCCACTTCCTTCGCGCCCAAGCCGATCACCGCACTGGTTTCCGCCGCCTTCACCTCGGGCAGCGTTGCGCCCAGCGGGAAACCGATGACAACGCAGGGTTTTACGCCGCTGCCTTCGAGCTGCTGGTCCACGAACTCGATGTAGCTCGGGTTAACGCACACGCTGGCGAAGTGGTATTTTTTCGCCTCATCGCATACTTTGCGAATCTGTTCCAGCGACGCTTCCGGCTTCAGCAGCGTATGATCTATGTATTTCGCCAGCGATGCCGGCGAATAATCTTCCGCCGGTGCATTACCCACGCTCAGTTTTGCAATCACTTCTTCCGTGATCTGTTGGATCAGTGCATCTAAATTCATTTGACCGCCCTTTCTTTAGTTTCTGAAATTTATATCTCACTTTACAAGAGATATGTCATACATCCGCAACAGGTATCAGCCGGCCCTTCCGGAGTCTCCCATCGCTATATCCACTATGTCCGCATCTCTGATGAGAAAATACTCCAAAAGCCCGGCAAATCCCTTTATTTCCGGCATTCCGCTCGGTATCCAGCCTGCACGCTGCTTTCTAGTGCAGGTTTTACGCCTTAACAGAGCATCATATATTCTACCTGCAGAATGCTTTCCTTTTATAATATATAATTAAATCGTAATTGATTTCAAGAAATACTTTTCCCTATATTCGGGCCGAATGCGTGCAATTTTTTTCACGATGGATATATGGGAAATGAGTGTTCCCGGAAAAACGTTAGCCCTTAAAAACATAAATTTCTTGGGGAGTATAGGAAAACGGCTAAACAACTGCATTTTGACATCATATTCGAACATTATTGACAAACCATCCATATTTTTCTGTCGATTTATTATAGAACATTTGCAGTGCTGATGGTATTATAGTGTGTACGGTTTGTGCAATTAATTACACGAACTTTTGGGAGGCCGCCCGATGTATCATGACATCAACCTTGTCATACGGGTGTTGAAAGAATTCTATATAAACGGCTGCACTCAGGCAGAAATAGCCGACAAGGAGCATATCTCCAAATCAACGGTCAGCCGGATATTGAAAAAAGCCAAGGACGACGGCCTGGTAACTTTCGACCTGCATCTGCCGCTGCCCTCGCTTTACGATTTGGAGCAAAAATTCAAAGAGCTGTTTAAGCTGCAAAAGATTTGCATCACGCCTACCTATATGACGGATATCGAATCGCGCTATCTCGATGTCATCAAAATACTCGCAGTGGACCTCAATAAAATCATCCAGGACGGCGATACGATAGGCTTGTGCTGGGGCAGGGCCATGACTTTGCTGTCTTTAAATCTCGTGCCCTGCAACCCGATCAAGCATAATTTAAGAATCGTGCAGATAAGCGGGTCTTTGGCCAAGCATCTGCGCTCTTTTAAATCGTACAGCATCATTGAAAACTTTTCCAAGAACTATCTCTGCGACGCCCACATTCTGCCCGTGCCCACAATTGTGGACAGCATCGAGCTGAAGGAAGCGTTGTCGAACGACACGCAGGTCAAGGAAGTGCTGGACATAGGCGAAAGCGCGCGCATTGCGATTTTCGGAATAGGCGAGCTGTCGCCGGATTCTACGGTTTTCAAAACCGGAACGCTGTCTCCCTCCTATTACGACGACCTGATCAGAAAAGGCGCCTTATCCGATGTGATTACCCATTTTCTTGACATCGAAGGCAATATCGTCGATCACGAGCTGGACAACAGGACCATCTGCCTGCCGCTCGAATCGCTGATACGCAAGGAGCACCGGATAGCTTTCACAGTGGGCGAGCACAAAGCCAAAGCGATCATAAGCGCCCTCAATTCGGGCGCTGTCAGCTCATTTTACACGGACGAATCCACAGCGCGGCAAGTCATCGAAGAGCATAAAAAGATATTCGGCCCTTAACCCCTTTGGCGAAAGATCCAGATTAATCGCGATAACCGCGGTTCCCGAGCTGACCAGAAATACGACAAAAAACCCCGCAACCATCGCGTTGCGGGGAGACTTTTATACGGCGCCGGCCGGAACCGGCGCGGCATATTATTCATAAAGCAGCGCAATCTCAGCCTGCGCTCACATTTGGCGAAGCTTGTGTTTCTCATTCCTGGCCGCCGATACGTAGTTGACTATCATCACGATGATCAGCACAGCGCCCCACACAATATCCTTCAGATAAGTCACGTTCGTCACCTGGAAGAAATTCATGCCCGTCGCCAGAAACTGCATCGTGAACATGGCAAACACCACGCCCAGCACGTTGCCCTCGCCGCCGTTCGGGTTGGTGCCGCCCAGCACGGCGATCATGATGGCCTGAAGCGTATAGGTGGTGCCATAGTCGGCGTTGGCCTGACTGGAACGTCCGAACAATATGCAGCCCGACAGCGCAGACAGCACGCCCGAAATGGTGTACGTTGTGCAGAGCAGCCTGGTCATGTTGATGCCCGAAAACTCGGCAGCCACCATATTGGAGCCTGTCATATATAGCTTGGTGCCGTAAGCCGTTCTTGTAACCAGAAACCATATGACTACCGCCACCAGAACCAACACCACAAACTGGACGGGTATCGCTCCAAACAACATGCCTTGCCCTATGGTGTTGAACGCCTTGGGCAGCCCCACAATGGATTGCCCCTCAGTGATCACAACGGCGATGCCCATGAAAACATAGTTGCTGCCCAACGTCACGATCAGCGGCGGCGTGTTAAACTTGCTGATGATGAGCCCGTTCAGCAGGCCGGCCAGCGAGCCGACAACAATCGCCAGCAAT
>JAAXZP010000382.1 GCA_012719815.1 Christensenellaceae bacterium | reverse complement strand
GGGCAACCCGATGGACGGGCTGGGCCCGGTGAAGCCGGAAGCCTACTATCCCATCATGAACAACCCGCCCAACCCGATGGAGCGCCGCCGCATCACCGAGAAGCTCACGATGGGCGTCAAGGCTATCGACTCGATGCTGACGCTGGGCAAAGGCCAAAGAGTGGGCATATTTGCCGGCAGCGGCGTGGGCAAGAGCACATTGCTCGGCATGATCGCGCGGAACACCATGGCGGATATCAATGTGATCGTGCTGATCGGCGAAAGAGGCCGCGAGGTGAAGGACTTCCTCGAAAAGGACCTCCAGGAGGAAGGGCTCAAGCGCTCGGTGCTGATTGTGGCGACCTCGGACCAGCCGGCACTGGTGCGTTTAAAGTCCGCGATGGTGGGCACCGCGATGGCGGAGTACTTCCGCGACCATGGCATGAACGTGATGCTGATGATGGACTCGCTGACGCGATTTGCAATGGCACAGCGCGAGATCGGCATGGCGGTGGGCGAACCGCCGGTGTCCAGAGGGTTTCCGCCTTCGGTGTACGCGATACTGCCCAAGCTGCTGGAGCGCGCGGGCATGTGCAGCAAAGGCTCCATCACCGGCCTGTACACAGTGCTGGTGGAAGGCGACGATATGGACGAGCCCATCGCGGACACGGTGCGCGGCATACTGGACGGGCATATCGTGCTTTCGCGCAAGCTGGCGAACAGCAACCACTACCCGGCCATCGACGTGCTGCAGAGCGTCAGCCGTCTGATGCCCGATGTGATGCCGGAGGAGCACCTGCCCAAAGTCTCGTACATCCGGACTGTCATGTCCACCTACCGGGACGCGCAGGACCTGATCTCGATCGGGGCGTACAAAGCGGGCACCAACAAGAAGATCGACGAGGCCATAGAGCAGATTGACAGCATCAACGCGCTGCTCAAACAGCAGGTGGGCGAACGGTTTACGTTTGAAGAAACGATGGAGCTGGTCTCCCAAATCTATGACAGGCGAAGCGTATGAAAAAGTTTGTGTTTACATTGCAGGCATGTTATGACATGCAGCTGGGGCTGGAGAAACAGCACAAGCTGGAGCTCAAAAACATAGAGGCCGAGCTGGCGAAAAAGCAGAACGAGCTGCTCCGGCTGGAGAGAAATTTTGATAAGGCCAACGGCGAATACTGCAGCGCCGTGTCCAAAGGCATAGGGGCGCCCCGCATGAAGGATTTCGGGCAGTATTTCGACAGCCTGAAGGCGGCGATGGCGGTGGTGCATATGGATATCAACCGCCTGGAGAAGGAGAAGGAGCTATGCCGCCAGAAGCTGGTGAACACGCGCCGTGAGCTGAAGCTGCTGGACAAGCTGCGGGAATCGCAGTACGCCGAGTACATGGAGAATGTCAAAAAACAGCAGGACAAGTTTGTGGACGATTTTGTCTCGTACAGCGTGACCACATCATCGTGAAGACGTTATGATGTTATGTCGTTATAAAGATTAAGGAAGAGATATGCAGGCGGAGAAACTGAGGACGCAACAGAATACCAATGCGGCGGCAAAACCGGCTGCAGCAATAAGGCAGGCTCAGGCGGGCAAGGCGGCACCGCCCCAGCCCCAAAAGCCCAGGAAGAAGATTTCCGCCGGTGCGGTGCTGGCGATATTCCTGCTTGTGGTTATCATCGCGGCGGGGGTGCTGGTTTACCTCAACGTGGGCGGCCTGCGGCAGATGCTGGTGACTTATTTGCAGACAGGCCTGGCAGCGGAAGGCGAGACCGAGGCGATCACCGCGGCCGAGCTGGAGCAAAAGCAGAAGGAGCTGGACGCCAGGGCTGCGGAGCTGGATGCCCAGGCGGAAAGGCTGAGGAAAAAATCGAAAGAGCTGAATGACAAGGAAAAGGAGCTGAATGCCCTGGAGACGCAGCTGGCTCTCCGGGAGGAAGCGGTGGCCAACGCAGAAGCCAGCGTGCAGCAGGCACAGGCGGCGCAGGACGACCTTGAGGCGACGGCCAAGATATTTGCGGCGATGGATTCCAAGGTTGCGGCCACGGCGATATCCGGCCTTGGCTCTGTGGACGACATGGTGGCGCTGCTGCTCAAAATTCCCAGCGACAAGGCGGCGGATATCGTGAGCAACATGGAGGCCAAGCTGGCGACGAAGGTTTTGTCAGAAATGATGAGATAGACCACTCAAAAGAAGAATCTCAACGGAAAGGAAGGGATGCGGTATTGGGAAACAGTAATGCAGCGGTAGGCATGGAAATGCCCGGGCATGCGGCGCCAGGCGTAAAAGGTGTCCGGACGGTCGGCGTACTCAAGTGCGGCCGGAACGCAGCGCAGGCGGTGATCAGCGACTTTAAAAAGAAGCTGGACAGCCTGTCGGCGGCGGGACAGCCGGTTACGGCGCAGACGGCGGGCATGCTTCCGGACGGTATCGCTGGGGAAGCGGGCACCGCCGGGCAAGAGTCGCTGCAGATGGGTGTTGGCATTCTCGAAGGATTCGGATTGCCGGATGGTCAGACGGACATAAGCGCTGCTTCTGAAAATGCAGCTTCGACAACAGTTGTGAGTGAACAGGCGGCGGAGGCGGCAGGGCAGGCGCAGACGTCCGGACAATTTGCAAGGATGCTTGAACAAGAACAGCCGGGCGCAACGGCAGCGGATGTGCCGCAGCAGCCGGATGCCGGCGCTGAAAAGTATTCGGGCTCCCTCGAGAGTACCAGCAGGATCGCAGCGGACGCGACTGCGGCGATGAGCGATGGCGAAACGGCGATGCGGCAGCTGCAATCCAAGCTGGCAGCCGCGGCGCAGCCTGAGGCGCAAAGCGGAGCGGAAACTTCAGTGCATCCCGGGGCGCAGCCTGAGATGGCGGCCACGGCGCAGCCGCAATCGCGGCCTGAGTCTCCGGCGGCCAAGATGCAGACTGAAGCACCGGCGGCAGCGATGCAACCGGAGGCGCCGGCAGATACGGCACAGCCTGCGGTAGCTGGCAGTGTGACAGCCGAAAGGCCGGCGGATACGGAGCCGCAGGTGACAGCCGACATGCCGCAGGAGGTGGAAAACGGCGTGCAGAAGCAGCCCGCAGCCAAGGCCGCACCGGCACCCGCAGCGATGATGAACGCGGATGGAGCGGCGGCCCCGCAGAACGATGCGGCGGTGCAGGCCAATGCCGCGCCGGATACGGGTTCGGCGCAGCCGGCAGAATCCGCTTTCGTGCGGGATAACGTCATCCGCATTGTGGACAGGGCGAGCGCCCATGTCCGGGAAGGCCGGTATGAGTTCGACGTGGAGTTAAAGCCGGAATTTCTGGGCAAGGTCAGCATCCGCCTGACGATGCAGGACGGAGAAATCCGGATGCAGATACGGGCGGAAGACCCGGCGGTCAGAGGGATGCTCTCCGACCAGGCGAATGCGCTGGTCAGCGCCATGAAGGAAAAGGGCATTGTCCTTTCCGGCGTGGACATATCGCAGCAGGATCCGATAACGGCCGGCCGCGAGGCGTTTACCCAGTCCGGAAACGGCGGCGGCAGCCAAAGGCGGGAAAACCAGGTCGGCTGGATAACGGACCGGTACGGCAGCGAGGCGTTTGAGACGCTGACGCCGGTTCCGGAGCTGCTGGGGGGCAGCTCGGTCGAGTATCTGGCATAGAGGAAGGAGAGATTATGTCAAGCGTAACTGCAGCAAATCAGGCGTCCAATGTCCGGACGCTGGAAGAGTTAAACAAAACGCGCAACGCCGGCACCAAGAGCCTGGACCAGGACGATTTCCTGAAAATACTGGTGGCGCAGATGGCCAACCAGGATCCGTTGGAGCCCACAGGCAACGCCGAGTTCCTGGCACAGATGGCGCAGTTCACCATGCTGGAGCAGCTCAAGGAGATGTGCCTAAGCTTTTCGACCAGCCAGGCTTACAGCATGGTGGGCAAGTACGTGTATGTGCAGGACGGCAATGATTTGATCTTCGGCAAGGTGGACGGCGTGGTCAGAGAGGGCAAGGCCAACTACCTGCTGATCGGCGGCAACACGTATGACGCAAGCCAGGTGGTTGGCGTGATGGACGGCGATACGGTGGAGAGCGGGCTCAATGGCGACATTCTGGAGAGCGCCAGCCTGATCGGCCGTACGATAACCGCTTCTGTGCCCGGCGAGGACGGCACGACGACCACGGTGACGGGCGTGGTGACCAGCATAATGGTACAGAATGGTACGATTTACGCGGTGGTGGGCGACCAGAACATCCCGGTCTCCCTCATCACGACAATATCCAATGAATAACAGGAGGAAACTTAACCATGATGCGTTCATTATACTCTGGCGTGACCGGACTGAAGAATCATCAGACCAAGATGGATGTGATCGGCAACAACATCGCGAACGTTAACACGGTGGGATTTAAGGCCAGCCGCGTGGTATTCCAGGACATTTACAGCCAGACGGTGGCGCCCGCCTCGGCGGGCAACGGTACTACGGGCGGCACCAACCCGATGCAGGTCGGCCTGGGCGTGCAGTTGGCGACCATCGATGTGCTGAACACGCCGGCGTCGTCCCAGTATACCGGCAACCCGCTGGATCTGGCCATCGACGGCGACGGCTACTTCGTGATCAAGAACGGCTCGGTGTACACCTATACCCGCGCGGGCAATTTCTACACCGATTCCGCGCACTACCTTGTCGACTCCAACGGCAACTATGTGATGGGATACGAGACAAACCCGGACGGCACTCTGGTATACAAGAAGCCTGTCCTCGATGCCGAGGGTAATCCTATGATGGATAACGGTGAAACTGTAATGGAACCGTGTGATCCGGATGACCCGGACGCAACCCTGGTGCTGACCAAAATTAAGGTGGACCCGAAATACTATGACGTCTCCATCAACGTCAACGGCCAGGTGGTCGGTCTGGACGAGGAGACCAGCCAGACCACGGTGATCGGGCAGATCGTGCTGGCACAGTTCGCCAACCCCAACGGCTTGGAGAAGGTGGGCGAGAACGCGTATCAGACCACGGTCAACTCGGGCGCCGCAACTTACACCACGCCGGGCGCAGGTGGCAGCGGCAAGCTGAACCCCGGGTCGCTGGAGATGTCCAACGTGGACCTGACCGCTCAGTTTGCGGACATGATCACCACGCAGAGGGGCTTTCAGGCCAACTCTCGTGTGATTACCACCACGGACGAGATGCTGGAAGAACTGGTTAACATGGTGAGATAGCGCGAGGCCACCCGCCGGCGCATCCGCCGGCGGGGGTTCCCCCGGGGAACCCGACGCACCGCGCAAATAGGTAGGGAAGGATTGAGTTAGATTGATCAGAGTACATCGCTTAAACAACGAAGAGTTTCTAATCAACTGCGATCTCATCGAATTCGCGGAGGAGACGCCCAATACGGTGGTGTCCATGATGTCCGGCCGCAAGATGGTGGTGGCGGAATCGTGCGAAGAGCTGCAAAGGATGATCATTGAGTACAAAAGGAAGATATTCTGTCCGAACCTGGGAGAGGCTGAAAACAAATAGAGGTGTTAGCGTTGGAAAAAACAACGGTTATTGGATTAGGGGCCGGAATTGCATGCATAGTCATATCGATTCTGTTGCATGGTGACTTGGGCGCGTTTTATGACCCGGCATCGATATTCATCGTGCTCGGCGGCACCATCGCGTCCACCATCATATCTTATCCGGGCAGCATGCTGAAAACCTTGAAGACTATTTATTTTGCGGCCTTCAAGAAACAAAAAATCGACCTGAATGAAGATATTGAGCTCATCGTCAAGATCGCCAATGTGGCGCGCCGCGAAGGGCTGCTGGCTCTGGAGGACGCTATAGCCGAAGTGGACAATCCTTTTCTGCAGAAAGGGATAATGCTCATCGTGGACGGCGCGGACGGCGAGCTTGTCAAGAACATACTGGAGACGGAGATAGCGTTTATCCAGGAGCGCCATACGCAGGGTCAGAACATCATCAACAGCATGGCAGCCTATGCGCCGGCGTACGGTATGATCGGAACATTAATCGGTCTGATACTGATGCTGCAAAATCTGACTGATACGGCATCGCTGGGCCCCAACATGGCGACGGCCCTTGTGACGACGTTCTACGGCGTGATACTCGCCAACCTGGTGTTCACGCCGATATCCAAAAAGCTTAAGGCGTTGAGCGACGCCGAGGCGCTGCAGAAGGAACTGTATATGGAAGGGCTGCTCTCCATACAGGACGGCGAAAATCCGCGCATCATCAGGGATAAGCTGAGCGCGTTCATATCGCGGCGGGATATCAGGAGAGCGGAAGAATCGATGCAGCAGCCCAATCCGGAAGTAAAGGAGATTGCGCAGGATGGCAGGTAGAAAGAAGCCTGCGCCGCCCGGGGAAGAGGGGGGCGCGCCGGCGTGGATGAACACGTATGGCGATATGGTAACGCTGCTGCTCACATTTTTTGTGCTGCTGTTTTCGATGTCAACAATTGACGCAAGGAAGTGGGAGGAACTTGTCCAGTCGTTTACGCGTGCGCCGTACGTGGCTGTGCAGGCGCTGAATGCCGACGAGGTCATCGAAGAAGCGCTGCGGGGCAACAGCTGGGAACCTTCGGTGACAACGACGCCGACGGAGCAGGAGGCGGAATACGACACCAACCTGTCGGGCAACAGAAAGCGGTTTGTGGAGCTGTATGAAATGATCCAAAGCTATATTAAGAGAAACGGGCTTGAATCGGTATTGCAGGCGACAAAAGAGGACGACGATTCCATACTGATCCGCATGACGGACCGGGCTTTGTTTGACTCGGGAAAGGTGGATATCAAACCGGAGGCTTTGCCGATTCTGAACGATACGTGTGCCATACTCGATAATTATCACGACTTAATCGAGACGGTGTGGATACAGGGGCATACCGATAACGTCCCGATCCATTCGGACAGATATAAGGATAATTCCGACTTGTCAGCGATGCGTGCGACAAGCGTGAGGAGATATATGCTGGGCATTATGGAGAAGATTGACCCGGCGAAACTGGTGGCCGAAGGGTTCGGGGAATACCGCCCGGTGGATACCAACGAGACCGAAGAGGGCAGGGCAAACAACCGCCGAGTGGATTTTGTGATACAGGCAAAGTTGGAGGAATGACATATGAAGAAGACAATTATCATCATCGTGGCGGTGCTGCTGGTGGCAGGAGGTGCGGTATATTTTCTGTTTTTAAAGCCGGCGCCCGAGCCGGAGATATCTTATTACTCGACCGGCGATAGCTTTGTGACCAATGTCAAGGACAGCCTGCGATTTCTGAAAACGACAGTGGTGCTGGAGATATCCACGACGGACACCGAGAAGGCGCAGGAGTACCTGAAGGAGAACAACCATGTGATCCGGGATGTCATCGTATTTACGCTGCGTCAGAAGAACGAAGAGGAGCTGCGCTCGATAGGTATAGAGGAGCAGTTGCGGGAAGAACTGCGGCAGAATATCTCCAAAAAGATGGGTATTGATTTTCTGCAGAAAGTCTATTTCAACGATTTCGTAATCCAGTAGACTAAAGTGAGGAGTGGCGCGATTGTCCAATATATTATCGCAAAACGAAATAGATGAGCTGCTAAGCGTCTTGATATCCGGCAAGGACGTCGCGGTGGAGCCGGAACCGGAAGAGGACAAACAGGAAGTTCGCGTTTACGACTTCCGCACTGCGAATAAGTTCTCCAAGGAGCAGATCAGAACGCTGCACTTTATATATGACAATTACGCCAACCGCCTGTCCACGTTCCTTTCGGGCATGCTGCGGGCGGTCTGCGAGGCGGAAGTGCTGTCCATCGAGGCGCAGACGTTCTCGGAGCTGAGCAATTCGATGCCGTCGCCGGTGGTGGCTTCCATCATCAACATGCCGCCGCTGCAGGGGTCGTCCCTGTTCCTGATATCGTCGGCGATAGCGTATGAGATCATCAGCCGGCTGCTGGGCGGCACTGGAGAAAAGCAGGCTCTCGATAAACCGTTCACCGAGATCGAGCTGTCGATCATGGAGCGCGTGATCAAAAGCATGCTGGGCATCATGAACGAGGCGTGGGAGAAGATCAACAAGGTCAACGCCCAGCTGGACAGGATTGAGACCAGCGCCCAGTATGTGCAGATCGTGTCCGCCAACGAGCCCATCGCCATCATTACGATGAAGGTCAGCATCGGCGAGACGGTGGACATCATCAACATCTGCCTGCCGCATGTGGCGCTGCAGCCCATTGCCAAACAGCTGGTCATGCAGTCCTGGTACAAACAGAACAGCGTGAGATCGCGCCTGTCGGATCAGGGCAGCCCGGGGCAGAGTTTGGCGGGCGTCTATGTGACGCTCAACGCGGTGTTTAACGACACGCAGGCAACTTTGGAGGAGATACTCAACACCGAGGTGGGAGATGTCATACAGATAAACCACAACATCAACATGCCGGTTACCGTAAAGGTTGAACACATCCCTAAATTTAAGGGGTTTGTCGGCATGTACGGCTCCCATTACGCCGTGAAGGTGACGGAAATACTCAAGGAGGATTTGGAAGATGACGCAGATAACATTGGATGGGAATGATATAAAGCAACTGACCACAGCCGAAAAAGACGCGCTGGGGGAAATCGGCAATATATGTATGGGCACCTCCGCCACGGCTTTGTCCACAATGCTGGACAAGCGGGTTACCATCACCACGCCTATGGTGACGCTGATCCGCGGCAATGAATACCTGAATGAGTTTGAGCGGCCGGTGGTAACTACCGAGGTGCAATATATACAGGGTATCGACGGAAACACCGTTTTCCTGCTCAAAAAGGAAGACGCCCTTCAGATCACTTCGGTGCTGCTGGGCGGCGACGACCAGGTGGAAGAGCTTTACATAAGCGCCATCAGCGAGGTTATGAACCAGATGGTGGGCGCTGCGTCGACGGCGCTTGCCGACCTCATACATACGAACGTCAACATCTCGCCGCCGGTCACGCGGGAGATAAGCCCTGACGAGGATGAGGAACGCTCGCGTCACAGCAACGAGATATTTATCCGTATCAATTTCAGGCTGGAGATTGAAGGGCTTTTAACCAGCAGCATCATGCAGCTATTACCCTATGATTTCGGCAAAAAGCTGGCCCAGTGGCTGATCACGCCGGGTGAGCTGCCCAAAGCGCCGGCGCAGAAACAGCCTGAGAGCCCGGCAACTGCGCCTGCAGTATCCGCAATGGGATATTCCTCGTCTGCGATGGAATATACCGCGCCTCCAATAGAGCACGCTGCGGCGCCTGCAACGGAACATACAGCGGCTTCGGTGAAAGAATCGCCGACAAAGCCGAACGATAAACAGAAGGTGGAGTTGAAAGCCGTGAAGTATCAGTCGTTCAGCGACCCTGATCCTGCCGAGTTTTCGATGACGCACACCGGGTATGACAAGAACAATATTGGCCTTATCATCGATGTACCGCTGCAGGTCACGGTGCTGTTGGGAAAAACGAAAAAGAGCATTAAAGAGATACTGGAGCTGGGGCAGGGGTCGATCATTGTGCTGGACCGCCTGGCCGGCGAGATGGTGGACATATTGGTGAACGGCAAGATGTTTGCGCGCGGCGAAGTGGTCGTTATCGACGACAACTACGGCGTCCGCATCACCGAACTGACCAACAGCGAAAAAAGGCACTGAGCGGCTCATCTGAAGGCTGCGCAGCGCCCGTTTTCCGGCAAGAAGACACCTCCCGTCTGAGACGGGAGGTGACGGGCCAATCAAGGCTCCGGTAAGATGATGTTAAATATGCTTTAGACTATCCCTTTTTGCTGTTTTGCGAATTCGATCATCTTCTTGACCATCTGGCCGCCGATCGGGCCGCCCTGCTCGCCGTTCACGCGGCTGGGCAGGTCGCCCTTATATTCATCATTGTTTTCCTTGCAATACTGAACACGGCCTATTTCCGCCGCACATTCCAGCTTGAACTTCGTCCAGGGATGGTCCGGACCATATTTTCTGTTCCGGGATGCCATACGCAATTTACCTCCTTTCTGATGGCTGGCTTTTGTGACATATAAACCTTGTCATTGATATTTTCTGCAGGGTGTTAAAAAATAAACTGACAATATCACTCAAGCCCGCCAAAAAAATGACACATAATTGGCGAGCGCCTTTTTATTTATGGAGCGCTGTGTTATACTCTTTTTGAAATTTGATTTTAATAAGGAGTGTCGGTTAAATGATAGATTTTCGCTTTTTGTGCCCCACGGAGATAATATTCGGCAAAGGGGCCGAGCTTAAGGTTGGGGAGGAGACCAAAAAACACGCGAACCGCGTGCTGTTGCATTACGGGGGCGGGCATATCAAAAAATCCGGGTTGTATGACCAGGTGACCGACTCGCTCAAAAAAGCGGGCGTCGAATACATAGAGCTTCCCGGCGTGAAGCCCACCCCGCGGCTCTCGCTGGTGAGGAAGGGCATCCGGCTGTGCCGCGAGCACGGCTTGAATTTCATTTTGGCGGTGGGCGGCGGCAGCGTGATCGACTCGGCCAAAGCGATTGCGCTGGGCG
>JAAXZP010000381.1 GCA_012719815.1 Christensenellaceae bacterium | reverse complement strand
GGTATTTGCCGTAGCCGGCGGCGCGATATCCTATATTCTGGCGAAGAACTGCAAGCCGGGCGTATATGTGCCATCCTCTGAAATGCTGATGCAGGCTGTGGAGCGATATGCGCAGCCGCTGGCGTCAGCGGCGGGTATCCGCATCGTGTGCGAGGGAGGCTTTGCCGCACCAGACGAGCGATGGACCTTTACGCTGAACGGGCAGCGGATGGGCAGCCTGGCTCCGGACGGCTCCCTGGACACGTATACCGGCCAGCGGCAGAATATACTGCGGGCGGCAGACTCGGACGGCAACGAAGCCGCGCCGCTGCTTTTTGACGTGGCGGACAACGGATACGCGGAAATTCACTTCAAGGCAAACCGCTTTGTGCCCGAGCGCAGTACCGGCATTTATCCCCCAACCCTGCCGCAGCCGCCGCAGGCCGCGGCAGGCGAAACGTGCCGCCAGTGCGGAGCGAACCTTTCGGACGGGTTCGTTTATTGCCCGAAATGCGGAACAAAGCTGTGATATGTCAATACGGCGCAAAGCGATTTTAAAGATGCTTGATAAAGCCATATCCGGCGGCGATGCGGCGGGTATGGCTTTTGTTGTTTGAGCCGGAAGCAGGCTGGAAATATAGGTTTATAAATGAGCAAAGAGGCTAAATTCGGCCTTTTTTGTTTGCCCGGGGGCGGCGGGGCCGCATTGAAAAGGGGACAGGGTGCTTGATAGAATGAACAAAAATAAACACGCCGGGTTTCATATATATGGGAGGGCGCATGAAGATACTGCACACGTCTGACTGGCACATCGGGCATACGCTGTACGGCAAAAAACGGTATGACGAGCACGAGCAGTTTCTGCGCTGGCTGAAAAATATCATCTGCGAGCGGGGCATCGACGCGCTGCTCGTGGCGGGGGACGTGTTCGACAACGGCCTGCCGGGCGGCCAGGCCCAGAAGCTGTACTACGATTTTCTGACGTCGCTGCTGGGGACGTGCTGCAAAACCGTGGTGGTAACGGCGGGCAACCACGATTCCCCCACGCTGCTGGAAGCGGCGGCGGGCGTGCTGTCGCGGCTGAACATTTATGCCGTGGGTCTGCCTGGCGAGCCGGACCGGCATGTGATACCGCTGCGCGGCTCGGACGGGAAAGTGGGCGCGCTGTGCGCAGCAGTGCCATACCTGCGCAAGAACGAGCTGGTGCGGCTGGAGGATGAAACCGAAAACAGCGATGAAAAGATTATCCGCGCGACGGCGCAGTTTTACAGCGATGTGACGCAGGCGGCGCTGCGGGCGAGAGAGATTTACGGCCCTGTGCCCATCGTGGCGACGGGGCATTTGTTTGCGGCGGGCGCGGTGCGCAGCGAAGGCGACGGCGTGCGCGAGCTGTATGTGGGCACGCTGGGGCAGGTGGGAGCGGACATATTCCCGCCGGAGCTGAGTTATGTGGCGCTGGGGCACATCCACGGAGCGCAGCGCGTGGCCGACCGGGACCACATACGCTACTGCGGCGCGCCGCTGCCGATGAGCTTTGGCGAGAGGATAAAGAAGTGCGTGCTGGAAGTGGATACGAGCGACGGCCTGCGCGTCAGCGAAATCGAAGTGCCCGAGTTCATAAAGCTCGTGGCGGTGCGCGGCGGGCGGGAGGAGATACTCTCCGCTCTGGCCGAGATTGCCGACGAGGACGTGTGGGTGGAGGTGACGTACACCGGCGAGGCTGCCTGCCCGCACCTGGCGGCGGACGTGCACGACGCGGTGAAAGGCGGCCGCGCGCAGGTGCTGAGCATCCGCGCCATGGGCACATACGGGCCGGCGATTAAAGCGGAGGAAACGGAAACGCTGGAAACGCTGACTGTGCAGGACGTGTTCCTGCGCTGCCTTGATAGCGGCTCGGTGGATGAGGCGGACAGGCAGGCGCTGATAGACTGCTTCAACGCGATCGTGAGCGGGCTGGAGGACGCGGAATCATGCGCATAGAGAAAGTGGTGATCGAAAACTTAAACTCGCTGGCGGGCCGCTTTGAAATAGACCTCTGCGACCCGGCGTATTCCGGCGGGCTTTTCGCCATCGTGGGGCCGTCCGGCGCAGGCAAGACCACGGTGATGGACGCGATGTGCCTGGCGCTGTACGGCCGCACGCCGCGCATCAGCACCATCAGCGAAACGCAGGATGAGCTGATGAACAAATACGAGGACTGGTGCGCCGCTGAGGCGGTGTTCTCGTCGCACGGCAGGCGCTACCGGAGCCGGTTTGAACACAGCCGCACAGCGCGGGGCATCAAGCCGTTCCGGGCGGTGAAGCGCGAGGTATACGAGCAGGCGGCGGACGGTTCTTGGCATCCCGTGGCGACGAGCATCCGGGAGGCGGAATCCAAGATTGAGGAGCTGACCGGGCTCAACTTTGAGCGTTTTATGCGCTCCATCATGCTGGCGCAGTTCCGGTTTGCCGAGTTCTTGCAGGCAAACTCCACCGACCGCGCCGCGATACTGGAGCAGATGACGGATATGGACATATACCGGCGCATCTCCATGGCTGTGTATGAGCGCGCCAAAAGCATACGCCTCATGCTGGATGAGACGCGCCGGCGCATTGCGGAGATATCCGCCGAGGTGCTGAGCGAAGAGGAAACCGCGGCGCGTGAGGCAGAGCTGGAAAGGCTCAGCGCAGCGATACCAGTCCACGCGACGCTGAAGGAGAAGCTGGCGGACTGTATCAACCGTATCGCCTGCCTGAAGGACAAGCAGGCGGAGCTGAAGCGGTATCAGGAGGATGTGCCGAAACTGGCGAAAGCGCTGGCCGACCGCCAGAGCGAGCTGGCGGAGGCGGAGAAGCAGGAGCAGGCGCAAAAGCAGGCGCAGGCGGCGCTGGCGGAAACGCTGAAGGCGGTGCGCGCGCTGGACCAGCAGATCGCGTCACGGCAGGCGGAGGTCGACCGGCTGAGAAAAGAGATCGGCGAGCACGACAACCGCATCCGCGCTTACAAGAGCAGGATATTGGAGCTGTTCAAAAAGTATTTCCCGAACGAATCCCGCGAGACATACGGCGCGCTGTACCGCGACCCCAATGTTGGGCCGCGTCTGCTGAAGAGCGTGCAGAAAGAGCTGGGCGCGGCCCGGGGCAGGCTGGACGAATTGCAGGCGCAGCAAAACGCGGCTCTGAAGGGGCAGGACGAGGCATATTGGCAGCAGCAGGCGGATATGCTGGGCGTTGCCGTGCCGGCTGCGGAGGCGCTGGCGGAGATCACGGAGCGGCAGGAAGAGCTGAAGCGCCAGCGGAAACTGGCGGACGAGCTGCTCGCCCGCGAGAAGGAGCTGGAGCAGCCCGCCAGGGACGCGGAGGAAAAACTGCTGCACGCCCGGCTGAGGCAGCAGTTTGAAAAGG
The DNA here is from genome assembly GCA_012719815.1 of Christensenellaceae bacterium. Taxonomy (GTDB): domain Bacteria; phylum Bacillota; class Clostridia; order Christensenellales; family SZUA-584; genus SZUA-584. Next base: position 386 of record JAAXZP010000381.1, on the reverse strand, counting down.
AGCGCCAGTGTCTCAAGGACGGGGAGCCGTGCCCGCTGTGCGGCTCGACGGTGCATCCGGGCGCGGACAAGCCTTTCGACGAGCAGTGGCTGAAGCAGTGCGAGGCGGAGCATAAGTCGGCGCAGGCGGCGCTGAAGGATGCGCAGCGGGCAGCGGCACAGGCGGCCGCGGCGGCGGACCAGCTGGAAAAGCTGATCGCGGAGAAAGAGAGCTTCGTGAAGCAGCAGAGGGAAAAACTGAAAGGGCAGGACGTGGACCTCAGCAACGCGGCGGCATTGAAACAGCGGCTGGCGGACGCGCAGGGCGTGCTGCGGCTGGCCGGCGAGCTGTCGCGGCAGCGAATCGCCCTGCAGGAGCAGGTCACCCGGCTGACGGAAAAGCTGGGC
>JAAXZP010000380.1 GCA_012719815.1 Christensenellaceae bacterium | reverse complement strand
TCTTCAGATGAAAGAGTACCAGTACAGCAATCCGAACAAAGTGTACGTGACGGTGGAGGCGGTGTTCAGGCCGGACGGGCGGCGGATGCCCACCGCGTTTATCTGGGAGAACGGCCGCCGGTATGAGATAGACCGGGTGACGGACGTGTGCCGGGCGGCCAGCCTCAAGGCGGGCGGTGTGGGGATGCGGTACACCTGCATGGTGCGCAGCCGCCAGACGTACCTGTTTTACGAGGACGGGCGCTGGTTCATGGAACGGCGGGGTGGGAAAAAATGACCTATCAGATAAATCACAAAATGGCGCCAGAGAAAACTCCGACGCCACATCTGTGGTAAACCGGCCAACGGCACGCAGCCATGGCCAATCAGAGCACCTTATTCAGGAAATTGATCGTCCGCGGTTCTTTGGGATTAAGGAACAGCTTTTGCGGAGGCCCTTCCTCCACAATGTAGCCGCCGTCCATAAAGATCACCCGGTCCGCAACTTCCCGGGCAAAACCCATCTCATGGGTGACGATGACCATGGTCATGCCGTCAGCGGCCAGCTGCTTCATCACCTGCAGCACCTCGCCCACCATTTCCGGGTCCAGCGCTGAGGTAGGCTCGTCAAACAGCATGATGTCCGGGTTCATGCACAGCGCCCGGGCAATGGCCACACGCTGCTTTTGACAGCCTGACAGCTGGGCCGGATAGGCCTCGGCCTTGTCGGACAATCCCACCTTTTGCAGCATCAGCAGCGCCTGTTCCCGGGCTTGCTCCTTGGTAGCCTTTTTCAGGTCCACCGGCGCCAGCATCAGATTGCCCAGGACGTTAAGATTGTTAAACAAATTAAAATGCTGGAATACCATGCCGATGTTTTCCCGCACCTTATTGATATTGACCTTTTTATCGGTAATGTCATGACCATCCACGATGATCTGGCCGTCGGTAACCTCTTCCAGCTTATTTATGCAACGCAGCAGGGTAGACTTACCACTGCCGGAGGGACCAATGATCACCACCACTTCGCCTTCGTAGACGTCCATCGAAATATCATTGAGTACCTCCAGCTCACCAAAAAACTTTTTCAGATGAGAAATATGAATTTTGATGTTGCCATTAGTCGCGGCCACGGCTAAGTCTCCTTTCCACCCGCTTCGCCGCAACAGAGAGGGCCGTGATGACGATGATATACATCACCGCAACGATAGCCCAGACGGCAAAGGAGTTGAACGTGTTGGCGATAACATTTTTCGCTGAATTGACCAGCTCGGGAAACCCGATGACCGACAGGATAGACGTATCCTTCAGGGTAATGATGAACTGGTTGATGATGCTGGGGATCATGGTGCGGATAGCCTGCGGCAATATCACCCGCTGCATGGCGCGCCAATAGGGCAGGCCCAGACTGCGTGCGGCTTCCATCTGGCCTTTGTCCACAGATTGGATGCCGGCGCGGATGATTTCCGCCATATAAGCGCCGCAGTTAAGCGCCAAACATATAATACCTGCCTGCAATGCGGTCAGCGTCAAATTGCTGCCTAAAACATTATTGGCAAAATAGGGTACGCCGAAAAACACAAAAAAGGCCAAAACGATCATGGGCACACCGCGGATCGCATAGACGAAAGCCGTGGCAATGGCCCGGCAGACGCGGTTATGCATCACGCTGAGGATACCAAAGATCAGACCGACAATACAGGCAAATATCAAGCCGAAAAAGGCCATCACCAGGGATTGTCCCATAGCCTGGAGCAGCATGCTGCCGTATACCGACAGAATATCGACCATGGATACATGGCTCCTTTCAAAAATGCGGGGCACCTTTCGGTGCTCCGCTTCATGATTTTATAACTCCTACAGGGTGGTAAAAAGCAGCTTAACCGAGGTATTTGGCAAGAATCTTGTCGTAAGTGCCATTGGCCTTAATATTGGCCAGACCAGCGTTAAAGCTGTCGATCAAGGGCTGCTTGTCCGCGGAGAACACGGCAAAGCCATAGGGGGCGCCTTCGTTTTCCGAACCTTCAACAATCTTCAGCGCCAGGTTGGCGTCTTTGATGGAAGCAGCCATGATGGGAGTGTCTTCAAAGCAGGCCACAGCCTGGCCGCCCAAAACCGCCTGATACATAGTGGGAGAATCTTCAAAGTAGCTGATTTTGAAGCCATACTTTTCCTGCAGGCTTTCAGCGTAGTCAGCGCCGGCAGTACCGGTCTTGACAGCAACCATCTGACCGTTCAGATCGTCGAAAGAATCGATGGTAGAGTTGGCAGCCACGGTCATGCACTGAGTGGCGATGAAATAGCCGTCAGAGAATATCCAGCCGGAATCAATGCGTTCCTGCTTGATGGAGGCGCCGGCGATCAAGCCGTCAGCCTGACCCGCCTGGCAGGCCGCAATAGCAGCGTCCCAACCCAGGCTGCGCAGTTCATATGTAAACCCCTGATCAGCAGCAATGGCAGCCAGCAGATCCACGTCGATGCCTACGAACTCGCCGGCTTCATTGGTGTATTCAAAGGGTTTGAATACGGTATCAGTAACGATGATATAATCCACCGCGCTTTCCGCTTCCTTGGCCGGAGTATTTTGCGGGGCAGCATCAGCCGGAGCATTTTGCGGGGCAGCCTCTTTAGCAGCGCAGCCCGCGAATACCAGGACCATCATCGCTGCAACCACAAAAAAAGTAAACAGCTTTTTCATTAGCATTTTCTCCTTCTAACCTTTTTCTTCTTGAATATAATAATATACAATAGTAATTTATTATAAGGCTTTTTCCATTCTACAGTCAAGAAAAAGGCAAAAGGTAAAATTGGGTGTTGAAGAATGCAAATTCAATTGCCCGCCGTATTATGCCAGTTACACATCGTTGGCGGCCGCTGCCGGGGGAAGACATGCTGCATGTGGGCCGGGCGACGGGGGACGTCAAACCCGTGACTTTTGTGCTTCCAGAGAATCTGCGCCCGGATGCGGGCGCATTTTGCCCGCCTTCCAGGGATGGTGACTGAGTAAAGCACAAGGAAGAGAGCGGTGTCTGCAAGCTGTCCCAACTTGGGGCGGCTTTTCTGTTTCTTGCAGGTGCGTTCACGTCCGGAACATGTACCCGTACCCCCAGACGGTTTCAATGAAGTGGTGATACGGGCGGATGCTCTCGCGGAGGGACTTGATGTGCGTGTCCACGGTGCGGTCGGTGCCGAAGAAATCCTCGCCCCACACCGAAGAAAGTATAACCTCGCGGGAGAGCGCCCGGTTGGGGTTCTGCGCGAGGTATAGAAGCAGGCTGTATTCGCGGGGGGTGAGGGACACCGGCTCGCCGTCCTTATACACCACGCGCGAGGCGGTATCGATACACAGCCCGTCGAATATGATGCGGCGCGGCGTGTAGGCGGCGCTGCCGGCGATGCGGCGCAGTATCATGTGCAGCCGCGCCATCAGCTCCCTGTAGGAAAACGGCTTGTAGACAAAATCGTCGATGCCGAGGTCATAGCACGACAGCGTTTCCTCCTCGTCGCTGCGGCCGGATATCATCATGATGGGCAGGTCGGAAGACTTGCGTATCTGGCGGCACACGTGCCAGGCGTCCAGCTCGGGCAGCCGCGTTTCCATGATGACGACGCCGAATTCGCTGCGCCGGAACAGTTTGAGCGCCGTGATGCCGTCCGCCGCTTCCATCACGGAAAAGCCCTCGTGTTCAGCGTGGGTTCTGATGGACGTTCGGGTTTCCTGATCCGGGTCGACAACCAGCAGGCGCACTTGGTCCATGATTCAGCCTCGCTTGCGAATCAAGATGGGGAGTGTCACTTCGCTACCTATATACTAGCGGATTGCGCAGTTAAATGCAAGCGGACTGCCGTTTCGTCTAATTGTGATGAAATTGTGATGGCTTCTAAATATAAGCAGCGAATTGCATAAAATTTGGCGGCAAATTTGTGTCAAATTGTGATGAAATCTCATTTTTCTATCACAAAACTTTGTTAAAATTATATCAGACTCAGGATACTGACCGGCATCATCCGTTTTTTGCACCGTCGTAAAACTGAAAATACGCGAATCAGGAGGGCCATGATGAGCACCATAACTGTTTCGGAGCAGCGTTGTCCTGGCTGCGGCGACGACAAGTTTGCCGAGATCGCCAACGTGATGGACCTGTACCGCGGGAAGGAAGGGAGCCTGATTCAGGTTCTTCACCGGGCGCAGGAGATCTACGGCTGCCTGCCGCTGGAGCTGCAGACCTACATCGCCAGCCGGATGGATCTTCCCGTCTCGGAAGTGTCCGGCGTGGTGACGTTCTATTCGTTTTTCTCCACCAAGCCGCGCGGCAAGCACACCATCCGCGTGTGCCTGGGCACGGCATGTTACGTGCGGGGCGGCAAGAAGATCGTGGAGAGCCTTAAGGAGAAGCTGGGCGTGGACATCGGGGGCACGACGGAAGACGGCCTGTTCACGTTTGAGGTGGCGCGCTGCATCGGCGCGTGCGGCCTCGCGCCGGCGATGATGATCGACGGCACCGTTTACAAGCAGGTCAACGTCAACCGCCTGGATTCCATTCTGGCCAAGTACAGGAACGAATAAGGGGGTGAGCGCATGACGACCATGACAACCGAAAGGATAAAAACCCTTGAGCAACTGAATGCTGTGGGGAAAGCGTACCGCGACGAGCAGGACAAATACCAGTACCGGGTTTACGTGTGCGCCGGCGCGGGCTGCATTTCCTCGGGCTGCGGCGCCGTGCGGGACGCCGTCGTGAGCGAGGCGGAGCGCCTGGGACTGTCGGATAAGGTGCACGTGTACGAGGCGGGCTGCATGGGCACGTGCGCGGTGGGGCCGGTGATGCTGGTCCTGCCCGACCGCGTGTTTTATACCGAGCTCAATGAGAAGAAAGCGCGCGAGATCGTCGCGAAACACCTTATGGGCGGCCAGGTGGTGGAAAACTACACGTTCTTCGACAGGTCGATAGGCAGGCACGTGCCGGTCATCGACGACATCGGCTTTTTCAAGCACCAGGTCAAAATCGCGCTGCGCAACTGCGGCGCCATCGAATACGGCGACATCCGGGCCTACATCGCAAACGGCGGCTACGCGGCGGCTTACAAGGTGCTGCGCGAGATGACGCCGGAGCAGGTGGTGGCGGAGGTCAAAACCTCGGGGCTGAGAGGCCGCGGCGGCGCGGGCTTCCCGACGGGCGTCAAGTGGGAAGCGGCGATGAAGCAGCAGAGCGACAAAAAATACATCGTCTGCAACGCCGACGAGGGCGACCCCGGCGCGTTCATGGACCGCAGCATCATCGAGGGCGACCCGCACACCGTCATCGAAGGCATGATGATCGGCGGGTACGCCATCGGGGCGCCCACGGGCTACATCTACGTGCGCGCCGAATACCCGATCGCGGTGGAGCGCATGAAGGCGGCGATCGAGGAAGCGCGGAGCTGGGGCCTTCTGGGCGAGGACATATTCGGCAGCGGCTTTGACTTCGACATCGAAATCCGCATCGGCGCGGGCGCGTTCGTGTGCGGCGAGGAGACCGCGCTGATGGCGTCCATCGAGGGGCAGCGCGGCGAGCCGCGGCAGAAGCCGCCGTTCCCGTTCCCGAGAGGCCTGTTCGGCAAGCCGACGATTATCAACAACGTGGAGACGTTCGCCAACATACCGGTGATACTCGACAAGGGCGGCGAGTGGTACGCGCAGTTCGGCACCGGGAGCAGCAAGGGCACCAAGGTGTTCGCGCTGGCCGGCGACGTGGTGAACACCGGCATCGTGGAGGTGCCCATCGGCATACCGCTGGGCGAGATCATATTCAGCATCGGCGGGGGCATACCCAACAAGAAGAAGTTCAAGGCGGCGCAGATCGGCGGGCCTTCGGGCGGCTGCGTGACCACGGAGAACCTCAACGTGCCCACCGACTACGAGAGCCTGAAAGAGCTGGGCGCCATCATGGGCTCCGGCGGGCTTATCGTGATGAACGAGGACACCTGCATGGTGGACACCGCGCGGTTCTTCATGGACTTCATACGCGACGAATCCTGCGGCAAGTGCACCGCCTGCCGCATCGGCACCAAGCGGATGCTGGAAATCCTCGAGCGCATCACGCGCGGCGAGGGCGAAGAGGGCGACGTGGAGCTGCTCATAGAATTGGGCGAGACGATACAGGACACAGCGATGTGCGGCCTCGGGCAGACGGCGCCCAACCCGGTGCTGTCCACCATCAAGTATTTCCGCGAGGAGTACGACGAGCACATCCGCAACAAGTACTGCCGCGCGGGCGTATGCTCCGAGCTGTTCGTGTCGCCGTGCGAGAACACCTGCCCGGCCAACGTCAACGTGCCCGGCTACATGGCGCTCATCGCGGCGGGGCGGTTCATCGACGCCTACAACCTCATCCGCCAGGAGAACCCGTTCCCGGCGGTGTGCGGCCGCATCTGCACGCGGCCCTGCGAGAGAAAGTGCCGCCGCAGCCAGCTGGACGAAGCGCTGGCCATCTGCGACCTCAAGCGCTTTGTGGCGGACTACGCCATGAAGAACGAGAAGGCCTACAAGCACGACATCGTGTTCCCCAGGAACGGCAAGCGGGTGGCCATCATCGGCGCGGGCGCTTCCGGCCTGACGTGCGGCTACTACCTCGCGCGGCTGGGCTACGAGGTGGACGTGTACGAAGCGCACAGCTGCGCGGGCGGCGTGCTGGCGTACGGCATACCGGAATACCGGCTGCCCAAGGACGTGCTGGATCACGAGGTGCGCCTGATTGAGCAGACCGGCGTGCGCATACACCTCAACACCGAGGTGGGCGTGGACATATCGTTCAAGGAGCTGCGCAACAGCTCCGACGCCATATACATCGCGACGGGCACGCAGCTGCCGCAGAAGATCAACATACCGGGCGAATCGCTGCCCGGCGTGATACACGGCATCAAGTTCCTAAAGCTCGCCAACACGCACCAGCCCACGGGCATCGGCGAAAACGTGGTGGTGATCGGCGGCGGCAACACCGCCATCGACTCGGCGCGCACGGCCCTAAGGCTGGGCGCGAAGAAAGTCACCATCATGTACCGCCGCACCATCGACATGATGCCGGCCTACGAATCCGAAGTGCGCGAGGCGCTGGAGGAAGGCATCGAGATCATGGAACTGGTCGCGCCGGTGGGCCTCATCATGGGCGAAAACGGACGCGTGGCGAAGATCGAGTGCCTCAGGATGGAGCTGGGCGGCTTCGATTCGAGCGGACGCCGGCAGTTCACCGCGATATCCGACTCGCGCTTTACGATGGACGTGGACACCGTGATACCCGCCGTCAGCCAGTACGCCGACTTCCCGTTCATCGGCAAGGACGAGATCGGCATCACGCGCTGGGGCACGTTCGTGCTGCAGGACAGCGAGTCGCAGATGACCACGATGCGCGGCGTGTTCGCGGGCGGCGACGTCACGCGCGGGCCGGACGAGGTGATACGCGCCATTGCGGACGGCAAGCGCGCCGCTGTTGCCATCGACAAGTACCTGGGCGGCAAGGGCATACTCAACAAGGGCGAGCCCATCGAGATACCGGCGATCACCGACGAGGACGACGAAGTGATCGCGCACAGGCGGTTCCCGGTGGATATGCTGGATCCCGAAACGCGTAAGCACTCCTTCGACGAGGTCAACCAGGGCTACCACAAGCTCAACGCCATCGCCGAAGCCATGCGCTGCTTACATTGCGAAAGGAGGTAACGGACTATGGTCAGTCTGACAATAAACGGCGTTTCCGTCACGGTGCCGGAGGACTATACCATCATGCAGGCGGCCAAAACGATTGGCATAGACATACCCAGCCTGTGCTACATGGAAGGCGTGCACAGGTTCGGCTCGTGCCGCATCTGCGTGGTGGAGGTGGAGGGCATGAAAAACCTGCAGGCTTCCTGCCTGGCGCAGGTGCGCGAAGGCATGGTGGTGCACACCAACAACTACCGCGTGCGCCACGCGCGCCGGGTGCTGTACGAGCTGCTGCTCTCCGACCACGACAAGGACTGCCTCTCCTGCAAGCGCAACCAGAGCTGCGAGCTGCAGGAGCTGGGCAAAACGCTGGGCGTGGACGAAACGCGCTTCGACGGCGAGCACTCGGAATACAGCCTGGATACCTCGGTGTCCATCACGCGCAACATGAGCAAGTGCATACTGTGCCGCCGCTGCGTGACGGTGTGCAACGAGATACAGGGCACCGGCGTGCTGAACGCCCAGAACCGCGGCTTTGACACGGTGATCGGGCCGGCGATGGACCTGCCGCTGGGCAATTTTGGCTGCGCTTTCTGCGGCCAGTGCACCGTGGTGTGCCCGGTGGGCGCGCTGCGCGAGACGGATTCCATCAAGCGCGTGTGGAAGGCCATCGGCGACAAATCCAAGCGCTGCGTGGTACAGGTGGCGCCCGCCATCCGCGTGGCCAGCGGCGAGGAGTTCGGCATGGAGCCCGGCGCGCAGGTGACGGGCAAGCTGGCGCAGGCGCTAAGATGCCTCGGCTTCGACGACATATTCGACACCGACTTCGCGGCCGATCTTACCATCATGGAGGAGGGCACCGAGTTCCTGGGCCGCGTGAAGGCGGCGTTTACCGGCGGCGAGGCCACGCTGCCGATGATCACGTCGTGCAGCCCGGGCTGGATC
>JAAXZP010000379.1 GCA_012719815.1 Christensenellaceae bacterium | reverse complement strand
TCATGCTCTCCTTTGCTTCAATGTTCTCTGGCGCTATTATATCCTTTTGCCGCCTCATGTTCCATTAAAAAATTCAGGCGCAGCCATATTTTCCCCCGCCGCGCGCCGCAGCAATACCATAACTTAACGGCAAGATATTTAGTTTTAACTCCCGGCATATACATATTGCTGAGGTGAAATAAATGGAGAAAATAAAAGACCGGCGCACCCTCGCCGCCGCAGCCGGCATCTGTCTGCTGCTCGTCATCGCCGCGGTATCCCTGGCGCTGACGCTCACCCCTGCCGACGTGGCGGTATTCAGGACGGGTCAAAGCGCCGAAACAGCCGCGCTGACGCTGCGCGTGCTGGAAGGATACACCGAATCGCCCATCGAGAACGCAACTGTAGTGATATTGGAAACGGGCAAAACATACAAGACCAATGAAAACGGCTTAACAGATGTCATTGAAGTGCCGGTGATTCGCGACACGCGGTACGATGCGATACTGGAAAAGCCCTGGGGCGAAATATCGCTGATCGTGTATAAAGACGGGTTTGTGCCCTACGCGCTGTTTTACCTCCAGGTGCTGGCAGGGCAAACGCGGGAGGGCGTGAAAATACTGCTCTTTGAACAGGGAAGCACAGACAGCGAAGAGCCGTTTTCCATCATCGAAGGGCCGAACCGCGTCTGGGTAAACCAGCTTGTCAAGATGTATCGGCCCCGATAACGTCAGTAACGGTGGCGCCCCAGGCTCTTGATGCTGCGGATGGGAACATCCGCAGTCAGCCGGGTACAGCCGCGGTTGGCAATATCCTACGTGTTTTTAATCTCTAAGTCGAAATCCGATTCCACCACGTCGAAGTATTTGGAGATAACGGCGAAAATATCCTTGCGAAGCATCTGCAGGATATTGCTGGAAGGCGAAGTACCGGCGCGGTCATGGATCAAAACGAGCTTCAGCCGTTCTTTCGCCACGCTGCTGTAACTGTTTCTTTTCCCAAATGCCATTATATTTGACCCCCCTCACCCTTTTACCTGCCGCCGAACAGTTTCTTAAGCCGCGCGCCGAATCCGCTGCTGTCATCCCGCGACATCAGCGGCACATTTTCGCCCATGATGCGCCGGACGATATTGCGGTATGCCCGGCCTGCCAGCGACTTGTCCATCAACACGATGGGCTCGCCCATGTTGGTGGAGCGGATAATCCTCTCGTCTTCCGGCACCACGCCGATAAGGTCGATGCCGAGGATGTCCAGTGTGTCGTCGAGACCCAGCATATCCCCGCGCCGCACCATGTCGGGACGCATGCGGTTCACCAGCAGTTGCGCGTCATCTATACCCGCAGCGGACAAAAGCCCAATAATGCGGTCAGCGTCGCGCACGGCCGACACCTCGGGCACCGTCACCACGATGGCGGATTTGGCGCCGGCCACGGCGTTCTTGAAGCCCTGCTCGATGCCGGCAGGACAGTCGATCAGTATATAGTCGAAATCCTGCTCCATTTCCGCAATCAGCTTCACCATCTGCTCGGGGTTAACCGCCAGTTTATCACGCGTCTGGGCAGCGGGCAGCAGGTACAAGCCCTCAAAACGCTTGTCCTTTATCAGCGCCTGCCTGAGCCGGCAGGTTCCTTCCACCACGTCGACGAGATCATACACGATGCGGTTTTCCAGGCCCAGCACTACATCGAGGTTCCGGAGCCCGATATCCGTATCGATGAGTGCCACTTTCTGGCCCCTGTGTGCAAGCCCGGCGCCCAAGTTGGCGACAGTGGTGGTTTTCCCCACACCGCCCTTTCCTGATGTCACTACGATGACGTTCTCCATAGACGATTTTCCCCCCAGATTGATATCAAATTAGTTATTCGCTGCGGGTGGCGATGCGCTTCTCCGGCTTTAAGCGGCGGATGACGATGGTGCCGTCCTTATACTCCGCAACCTCCGGCACATCAGCTGGTCTGTCAGGCAGTGTCGCGATCTTGCCGCTGATACGCAGCTGCTTAGGGCCAAGTACCTGAGCCGCAACCACCACGTCCTGGCGGCCAGTCGCGCCCGCGTGCGCCAGCCCGCGCAGCGCGCCCATCACCGCGATGCTGCCGCCGGCAATCACCTCAGCGCCATCGTTCACATCGCCGAGCACCACAATATCTCCCTCGCATTCCACGCGCTGTCCGCTGCGCAGCGTATGCGATATGAATATGCTCTTGGCATTGAAATAATCCTTGGAAACCAGCGAAACCCGATTGGGGCTCTCAGCCGGCGCCTCGCCAGTCGTGACCGTGCCCACTTCCTGCAGGCCTTCGGGCTCCTCGTCCGCGAACGTCACGTTTTTGATGTCGTAGTCCATGAAAAGCCTGCGCCGCAGCTCTTTTTTCTGCGCCGCCGACAGCACTTTTCCGGAAAAACGCACCTTGGCGTCCGCACCGGTAAAGAAATCCCTGTTTTTCGCAAGCTTCTCGCTGACAGACTGCCTGATATCTACATATGACGCGAGCGGCTGCATTGCAATCTCCAGCACGCCGCCCGATTTGCCCTTGATGGTGATGCTCATTAGATCCCCCGCACAGTATCCTGAAGCCGGCGGCTGAGCCTAAAGCCTTCAGAACCTATAAT
>JAAXZP010000378.1 GCA_012719815.1 Christensenellaceae bacterium | reverse complement strand
TTCCATGTGTAGCTGTGGAACTCCTTGACAGCCAGCTCCTCACCGGTGAGCGACAGGTAATGGATATAAGTCGTGACCTTACGGCCCACTTGCGGCTGCGCGTATGTATACGACTGCCCGGGGGCCAGCACTTTGCCGTCCGGCGCCTTCGTCGCGGTGTAGACATAGTTCATGCCCGGATTGCCGAACGTGCCGCCGTCCTTGGACGAGAAATCCAGTATCACTTCGCCGTATTCTTCGGTGACCACCGGCGGCCCTTATACTTCAACCGTTGCGGTCTTTTTCCTGGGGTCCACGTACGACACGATGTAGACCGGCGACGAATACGGGTTTTTCAGCACGAGGTCCGGGCCGTCGGAACTGATGGTGGCGTCCAGGCCGAACGGTATGTAGTTGGACGGTATGGAGTGGTGCGACGCCTTCACGACCTCCAGCGCGGCGCGTATGGCCGCGTTGTACAGCGTGCTGGATATCTGGCAGACGCCGCCGCCCGGCTGGTCCACATAGCCGCCGGCCACGATGCCCGCCGCGTCCATCCAGCCCGCTTCCTTGGTGCGCCGGCCCGCGTGCTGGTTGATGGACCATTCCTCGCCCGGCTGGATCACCACGCCGTTGATGATGCCGGACATCTTGGCCACGTTCCAGTTGCGGTTGAACGAATCGTGCGTGGAATAGCTGGACGTCCAGGACGCAACCAGCCCGGTCACCTTTTTCAGCGACTCCACCGTCACCTGCGGCTCCACCGCCGTAACCGGCGCTTCGATCACGGAATACTCCCCGCTCTGTATCTGGCTGTAAGCCATGTCCACCACGTATTCCATGTCTACGGAACGCCCTTTGGCGCCTTCCTTGTACACGAAGCGGGAAATGTTCGCGTCGTCCGGTATGCTGTCGTTCACATACTTGTCGTTCTTCCAGTATTTGTAGCGCAGCTTATTCGGCATCTCGCTGTCGGGAATGCGCGCCAGCTCGGGACGGTTCCACATTTTCCCTCTGGCCGCCGCCTCGATCATCTCCTGCTGGTCCTGCTCATAGGGCGTGCCGTCCGGCAGATGCCCCCACGGCGTGAATATCACAGTGGCGTCCGTCGCCGGCTTGTCCAGCTCGTCCTTGAGCGGCAGCAGCGCCGCCGCGATGGCTTCCCGGCTGGCCTTGATGCTCACCTCAAACGGCATGCCCTCATTTTTGGCCTTTTCTATGGCCTCCTTGCGCTCTTCCAGCGTTCCGGTATTGCCGTACTGCAGCGCCTTTTTAAGGACTTCCTCATAGTCCGTGGTGACGCCCAGCTGCTCGGCATTATAAGTGTACGTCTCGCCCTCCACGGTGAACGTGATGTTAACTTTCGACAGCAGTTGTTTGGGCACGTCGGCGGTCGCCGCAAGCGCCTCGTCGTAGTCCATGCCCGAAATATCGATGCCATTCACCGTCACGCCTTCAAGCGCCGCGGTGTTGTTCATAATGCGGTTGTTGACCTGCTCGTTGACCGCCAGGAACACGATGCATAAAATCAGGGCGACAATCAGCACGCCGAGCGTTGCCGCCAGCGTGATTTTCAGCTTCTTCTGATTTGCCCTGCCTGATTTCTTCACAGCCATTATCTTCTCCCTGCAAGTTACAATCTATATTAAAAGCCTGATGCTGATTTTAGCCAAGGTTTGCAGTTCGTATACAATCCCATATTACGCATTTTAGGAGTACGTGTCTTCATAGTCAAGGAAACAAACTATGAACTTAGACGAAGAAAAGCGTAAATTTGTTCCAGCCTCACGGAAAAACGGATGTCTGTGCATGATGATATCCGGGAAATTATGTTACTATCATACCAATAGTTTGGGGCTATTGCCCTCGATTTTGCACGAACGAGGTAACCGCATGGACAGCATCGATCTTCGCATACTGCTGGATTCGCCCGAAGATTATCTCGAACGAGAAGTGAAGCTTCAGGGCTGGATACGCAACCACCGCAAACAGAAGAGCTTCGGCTTCATCGACTTCTTCGACGGCACCTGCTTCGCGTCGCTGCAGGTGGTATACGACGCTTCTTTGCCGAACTTCGCGGAGGTGAGCGCTTTTCGCGTGGGCTCGGCCATCGGCGCTGTCGGCCAGCTGGTGCCATCGCAGGGCAAAGCGGGCGGCTGGGAGCTGAAAGCCGAAAGCATCCCGCTGCTGGGCGACTGCCCGGAGGAATACCCGCTGCAGCCCAAGCGCCATTCGCTGGAGTTCCTGCGCGAAATCGCTTATCTTCGGCCGCGGACGCGGCTTTTCCAGGCGGTATTCCGCATCCGCAGCATCGCGTCCTTCGCGATACACGCCTACTTTGAGAAGCACGGCTACCTTTACGTGCACACGCCCATCATCACGGCCAACGCCGCCGAGGGCGCGGGCAACACGTTCACAGTGACCACGCAGCAGCTGGGCGCAAAGCCCGACTATTCGCAGGATTTCTTCGGCAGGCCCACCTCGCTCGCCGTGACGGGGCAGCTGGAAGGCGAAACGTTCGCGCTTGCGTTCAAGAAGATATACACCTTCGGCCCCACGTTCCGCGCGGAGAACTCCAACACCAAGACGCACGCCGCGGAGTTCTGGATGATCGAGCCGGAGATCGCTTTCTGCGGCCTTCACCAGCTGATGGACATCGAAGAGGATTTCTTAAAGTCCATCGTGGCCTATGTGCTGGAGCACGCGCCCGCCGAGCTGGACTTCCTGGAGACGTATACCGGAGCGCCGCTCAAGGCCACGCTGCACGCTCTGGTGGACACCCCCATCGCGCGGGTGTCGTACCGCGAGGCGATCGACATACTGAAGCGTTCCGGTCGGGATTTCGAGTTCACGCCTGCTTTCGGCGCGGACATCGCCAAGGAGCACGAGAAGTACCTCACCGACGAGTACTTCAACTCCCCCGTGTTCGTGTACGACTGGCCCAGGGACATCAAAGCGTTTTACATGTACCAGAACGATGACGGCGAAACGGTGGACGCGGTGGATTTGCTGGTGCCCGGCGCGGGCGAGCTGATGGGCGGCAGCCAGCGCGAGACGCGCTACGACAAGCTGCGCGCCCGCATGGAAGAGCTCGGCATTTCGACGGAGGAGCTTTACTGGTATCTCAACCTGCGGCGCTTCGGCGGCTGCGAGCACTCGGGCTTCGGCATGGGCTTCGAGCGGCTGCTCATTTACCTTACCGGCGTGGAGAACATCCGAGACGTCATCCCCTACCCGCGCACGCCGGGCAACTGCGAGTTCTGATACCGGCCGGTTGAGATCGGCAGATACTGAAACATATTATTGAGGAGATCTTATATATGGCAGGAAAAGCGTTTGTCCGCCGGGCGGAAGACGTTGCCCCTGTCCAAAGGGCTGATCATCCGCGTTTCGGGTTTAAGAAGAGGACTGTTGTCGGCAAAGAGGATACGGATAACCTTGATGTTTCCGTCTACGAGGTTCCGCCGGGCAAGTCGGCCTACCCCTATCACTATCACCTGGGCAACGAGGAAGTGTTTTTCATACTCAGCGGCACAGGGCTGCTTAAGACTCCCGAGGGGGAACGCACCGTGTCCGCCGGCGATTTCATTTATTTCCCGAACAATGAAGCAGGCGCCCATAAGATCACGAATGTTTCGGAAAGCGAGCCGCTGGTCTATGTGGACTTCGATATCCTGCACGAGCCCGAAGTCGTATTTTATCCGGATTCCGGAAAAGTCGGCATCCTCGGCAAGGGGCATCGCCTCATTTTCCGACAATCGGAAACCGTGGATTACTATGAGGGCGAATAACGCCGTCTGACGAAAAACAGGGGCCTGCATTCCGTTCTAAATGCAGCGCGCCCCTGTTGTTAAACGCTACAGCCCGTATATGTCGGCGTACTTTCCGTTCAGGTAATTAATGAAATACTTCGCGGTCAGCGGCTCGCCGGTGACGCGCCGTATCAGTTCGCCGGGCTGGTACACCGCGCCGTGCCTGTGCACATGCTCCCGGAGCCAGCCGTTCATGCCTGCAAAGTCGCCCTCTGAGATGCGGCGCTCGAGGTCCGGAATGTCCCGCTTCATGACGCTGAGGAACTGCGCGCCGTACAGGTTGCCCAGCGCGTAGCTCGGAAAATAACCGAAGTTGCCGCCCGACCAGTGGGTGTCCTGCAGTATGCCTTCGCTGTCGTTTTGCGGCTCCACGCCAAGGTACTCCCTGTACTTCGCGTTCCACATACGGGGCAGGTCGGCCACGTCCGCGCCGCCGCCGAATATCGCCTTCTCCATCTCGTAGCGGATGATGATGTGCAGGCTGTACGTCAGCTCGTCCGCCTCGATGCGTATCAGCGACGGCTGCACCGTGTTGACGGCGCGGTAGAACGCCTCCAGCGGCACGCCGGCAAGCTGCGGGAACGACTTCTGCGCTTCGGGGTAGAAATACTGCCAGAACGCGCGGCTGCGGCCGATCAGGTTCTCGTAGAGCCGCGACTGCGATTCGTGGATGCCCATTGACGCGCCCGTCATCAGCATGGTGCCGGCAAGCGCCGGGTCTATGTTCTGCTCGTAGATCGCGTGGCCGCCCTCGTGGATGCAGCTGTACAGCGCGCTGCGCAGGTCATGCTCGTCGTAGCTGGTGGTGATGCGCACGTCGCCCACGCCCAGTGTGATGGTGAACGGATGCACGCTCACGTCCAGCCGGCCCGCGTCAAAGCTGTAACCCATCTTTTCCAGCACGTACTTCGAGAACTTTTCCTGCGCTTCCGCCGGGAACACGCCTTTTAAAAACTCATCGTCCGGTCGGGGCTTTTGCCGGATGCGGTTCAGCAGCGCCACCACAGCGTCCCGGAGGTCCTCGAATACCGCGTCCAGCTGCGCCACCGTCACGCCCGGCTCAAAGTAGTCCAGCAGCAAATCGTATCCGCTGTCCCCGCCGCCCCAGTATCCGATGAACTCGCGGTTAAACGCGATCAGTTCCTTAAGATGCGGCGCGAACAGCGCGTAATCCGCCTTGCGCTTGGCATCCTCCCAAGCCGCCTCCGCCGCGGATACCGCCACCACGTACGCGCGGTAGCGATCTTCGGGAATCTTGACCGTGCGGTCGTACTCGCGCCTTAAGCGGTCCACCATCGCCCGCGTCACGTCGTCCAAATCCGGCTGGGCCGAGAAATAGTCCAGAAAATCGCGCATCTGCTGCGACGTCTGCTTCCGGTAGAGCTCGGCGGAGAGATCCCCCAACACCTCGCCGCGGTAAGCTGCGCCGCCGCGCGGGATGTACGTCCGCGAGTCCCAGTACAGCCCGGCGATGGAGGCATTGAGGTACTCCATATCCTTAAGGTATGCTTTGAATTCATTAAGCTTCGCGTCAAAATCCCTGTCCATGCGTTCCCTTTCCGTCGCTTTAATATCCTTTCTTAATGATGCCCTGCGCGCGGCTGTCTATTTGAACGTTTTCCTGCCGCTGAACGGCCTGCCCTGTACATTTTTATTTCCCGCGGCAACCGCGCCTGCCCGCGGGCATGCACGGCGCTCACGCAGTCCGTTTCCCATTATAAAGCTCCGGGCAGGCAGGCGCAACGTGCGGAAAAAGTCAGTTGCCGCATTTCTGCCGTTTCAAGGCGGGGTCGGCAGGGTAGCACGCTTTCATGGGAACATTACGACGCCTGAAAGCGTCTATATACCAACTGATACGAAAGGACATAAAGCGAATGAAGAAATGACTGGCGGCGCTTATTGCCGCATTGATGATACTGAGCCTGGTGGCCTGCGCGCCCGCTTTTGGGAATGAAGTAAAGCCCGTCTGACCGAGTATATTTGTATAATTATTTTAACACACTGAGCGCCGGTCAGAGATGACCGGCGCAATCTTTCTATCGAAAATATGTGTTTTGCTTTGCTATGCGTCATCGGCCTATGCTTCGCGGGCAGAGAGAGGGTGCGTCCCGTTTAAAACCGCGCCGATTTTCTCCAGCGCAGACTTCTTCAGCCGCCAGCATGTCACCGTGGAGCAGTACATCCGCTGCGCCACCGCCTCCACGCTGAGATTATCGAAATAGCGCGCCCGCACATACTCCATCTCCTGCTGGTGCAGGCCCGCCGCGGCCACCACAGCCTCGATATGCGCTATCGTCCGCCGCTCGTCCATCAGCCGTTTTTCGATGGCCTTTACCTCCGCGCCCAGCTCGTCCACCAGCAGTATGGCCGCCCGCTCCACCGCGCTCTCGCCGCCCGAGCGCCTGCGGCCCACGCACTGAAGGCTGCTCGTACAGCGCACGTCCGCCGCGCCCCGCTCATAAGCCGCGCGCGCTTCCGTCAGCGCGAGCTTGAGCCGCCCGATGCTGCGCTTTGCATGCCAGTAATCGCGAAGAAACATCTCCACGTTTGTCATCGTCCGTCCTCCGTCTGTTTGTGCCGTCTGGAAAAGGTCCCCCTGTCCAAAAGCAGCCCGGCGCGGGCGAGATGAAATGCGGCCCTTACGCGCTGCGCCGCTTGGCCGTCTGCATGAACAGCGCCCAGGCGTACCGCCGAACGCACGCGTCGCAGATGTCGATGTCGTCGTGGATGTAATACTCCTCGCCGACGCGGATGGGCCCGCCGCACCAGCCGCAGCGCATCACCACGGGCGGCTCGGTCGCTTCCCCGTAAAAGCGGTCAAATTTTCTCACGGCTTTTTTCCTCCGGCATATCCCCGCGCTCCGCGAACCCCTGGCGCCGACTCATGCCCCTGTGCGCCGGGCCGTTATTTTTGCGGATCACGCAGCGCGCCTCCTTCCTCGATCATCCGGTCTATCGCCCTGTCCATGCGGCTCAGCTGCGAAACCGCCATGTCGGCCAGCACCGCGGACGCCACCGCGACGTCGCGGTCCGGCTGAACCCTCAAAGCGTGCGCGAGCATTTCCATCGTCTGCGCCAGGGCGTAAAACCGGCGGCTCTCCTTCAGATAGTCGTTTTTCATACCGCGGCCTCCTTTTGCCTGGGAGAAGCCCCGCCGCGCGCGCCGGACGCCTGGGGCGCGTAGAAGACGTCGTAGATATCCTGATCCTTAATGCCCAGCACCCGGGCGATGCGCAGCGCCACCCTGGGCGACGGGCACCGCACTCCTCCCTCTATGTCTGAATAGTACCCCTGGGAAATCTGCGCTGAGCGCGACAGCTGCGCTTGCGTTAAATTGGCGCTCTCCCGAATCCTCGCCAGTGTCACTCTCATGTTCCCCAACCTCCCGTTTAATATCTGTTAGCTATATATTAATGCTGTCAGCTATATGTGTCAATATCTCAAAGCTATACTTTACAAATCTATCGCTATCAGCTATAATCAGATTGCGCCGGCAAACACATGTTGCCTGTGCCCATCAATCGGAAAGGAAACTTTCTGCATGAAAGACGATCTTGCCAAGAGACTGCGCACGATGCGCAACAAGCTAAATCTCACGCAATCCGCGCTGGCTGAGCGCGTGGGCATCACCCAGGCCTACCTCGCCGAGCTGGAGAAGGGCACCAAGCGCCCTTCCCTGGACGTGCTGGAAAGGCTCTGCAGTGCTCTGAACTGCTCGGCGGACTACCTGCTGGGCCTTTCGGACAACAAGAGCTACCGCACCATGCGCGAGGAGTCGCTGCCCGCCGGCTTAAAGAGCCTTACGCCCGAGATGCTGCGCATCGTGGCCGAGCGCAACATTTCAAGCCGCGAACTGGAACTGGCCCTGGATTTCGTGCAAAAAGTGAAGGACGAAAACGCCAAAAAGTAACGGTCAATAAACTCCTACCTCCTTGTATGCGAACTTATGTTCTCATTATATCCTAATATTGTCCTTTTTTGGGGACAGCTTGATTCGGGTCATTTTATGCTTAGCTCTTACTTTTTTTGCAATAAAATGCCGGGATGTTTAGAGGCCCCCGGCGATGCCATTCCCAGGCAATTTCAACTTCCGGATTATCCAATACCGAATGCTGAAGAGCGGCATTTGTAAACAGTATGCCCTTGAAATCGTCCATACCCGTCAGCTCGGTCAACTGGCTCATCAGTACTTTTTTGGGCCGCCGCCCGATTCGTTTCGTAGTCTCCCGTCACCGTGATGCCCGGATCGTTCTTGTAATTGCGATACAGCTTGAGCGCATTCACCATCTGTTCATCCGGTTCCTGCTTATTCACCTCCTCGGCAGGCCTCGTGTCGACATGGCGTTCTTTTTGTCCAGCTCGAAGTAATCGCGCTGTAACCCCAACTCCGCGTCAAACCGGCTGCGCTGCAAGCGTTCGGCCTCGCGGCGCGCATCGTTCATGGCGTCGGCATACGCCAAATCCGCCGCGTGCTGCACATTAAGGTTTTTGAGCGCAAGGTCAATCTCGCGGGAATAGTCCCGCCGCTGCCGTTCCGCCGCGCCCACCTCTTTCAGCAGCGCGCTCATGCCGCGCTGGCGGTGCGTCATGGACGAGGCGGCGGGCCCTCCCGCCAGGTCCGAGAGGGCCCTGTTGATATACGCCTCCGTTTTGAGCCTC
>JAAXZP010000377.1 GCA_012719815.1 Christensenellaceae bacterium | reverse complement strand
ATCTTCTGGCGCATGCCGTGCGAATAGCTCTGTATCTTGTCACCCAGCGCCTTGGTCATATCGAAGCGCTCCGCCAGGCTGCCGATGATCTCCCGGCGCTTCCCTGCTTCCACCTCGTAGATGTCCCCCATGAACTTCAGGTATTCCAAACCTTTCAGGTGCAGAAACGCGTTGGGGTCGTCCGGTACAAAGCCGATGCTCTTCTTGGCAGCCAGAGCTTCGCGCACAGTATCGTGCCCGCACACGCGGATCGTGCCGCTGTCGGGCCTGATGATGCCGGCGATCAGCTTGATTGTCGTGGTCTTGCCCGCGCCGTTGGGCCCCAGAAAGCCGTATATGCAGCCGGGCTCCACCGTGAAGGTGATATTGTCCACCGCCCTGATGCGTCCGCCGTATGTCTTGGTCACATTGCTGATCTCTATCATCTATTACCCTCCGTTTCCGCAGCAGCACAAACCGCCAATTTTTTTTAAAAGACAATTCGTAAAGAGAAAACTTACCGAGAGCCATGCCTATCAGAAAGCCTGTCAGCCTTTTTTCTGCAGAATGCGGTCAGCCACGTACAGGCCATGCGCCGCCGCATGCGACAGCGACCGCGTAAAGCCGGCGCCGTCGCCCACAGCATAGATATCCTTGCAGCCCACCAGCTCGAAATCCTCGACGGCCGGACGCGCGGAGTAGTATTTGCACTCGATGCCGTACAGCAGCGTGTCGTGGTTGGCCGTGCCGGGCGCCACGCGGTCCAGCGCGTGCAGCGTTTCGATGATGTTGTCCAGCTGCCGTTTGGGCATGCACAGGCTGAGGTCTCCCGGCACCACGTCCAGCGTGGGCACCGTGGTGGACGCACGCAGGCGCGCCGCGTCGGTACGCCGCCCCGCCTCCAGATCGCCCAGGCGCTGCACCAACACGCTGCCACCGCTGATCAGGTTGCCAAGCGCCGCCACATACCGGGCGTACTCGATGGGATCCCGGAAAGGCTGCGTAAACCGTATTGTGGACAGCAGGGCGAAGTTGGAGTTTTCGGTCTTTTTGTCCTCGCCCTTATACGAATGGCCGTTCACGGTCAGCACGCCGTCGGTGTTCTCCATCACCACGCTGCCGCGCTCGTTGAAGCAGAACATCCGCGTGATGTCGCCGTAGCGATGGCTGCGGTACCAGATTTTCGGTTCATAAATGCGCTGCGAGAAGTGCTCCCACACGATCGCCGGCAGTTCCACGCGCACACCGATATCCACCTGGTTGTTGGTCATCTCCACGCCGTTTTTGCGGCACCACTGGGAAAACGCACGGCTGCCCACGCGCCCCACGGCGAATATGATCACGTCCGCCGTCAGCTCGCCGTCCGTCGTGGTGATGAGGTGGGTATGCTTGTCCACGTCCTTTACCTCGGTGCGCGTCAGTATTTCCACGCGCTGCCCGATGTCGGCCACCATGTGCCGCATCGTCTCAAAATTGGCGTCGGTACCCAGGTGCTTCAAACTCGCCTGCTGCATGTGCAGGTCGTGCTGAAGGCACAGCTTTTTGAGCTCGTTGTCCGGCAGATAGCGCTCGGTGGTGGCGCCGTAGCTCACCAGCAACGCATCCGCCTGCTCTATATAGTCCAGCACCGTGGCGGCGGGCAGATAATCGGTCAGCCAGCCGCCGTATTCGGTGGAGATGATGTATTTGCCGTCGCTGAACGCGCCTGCACCCGCCATGCCCTGCATGATGGCGCAGTGAGTGCAGTGTACGCATACCTTTATCTTCTGGGTGATCATAGGGCAGCCGCGCTGCTCCAGCGGCGCGCCCTTCTCAATAAGCACGATGCTTAAGGAAGGGTCCGCCGAGGACAGGCGGTGCGCCGCCATCAGCCCGCCGATGCCGCCGCCCACAATAGCCACGTCGTAATGCGCTTTTTTGCTTTTCATAATGCACTCCTTATTTCCAGCACTCGCCTATGATTATAACACCCCGCAGCGTTGCCGAACCAGCTTTATTTATGCCGTCCGCTCGGTTTGCGCGCCTTTCGGGGCCGCGCGACCGCCCGTCCGGGAAAACCAAACCCAAACCAAAGGCAGGGAACGCTTTCCCTGCCATCATTGACAACCAAAGCCGCCGCGCCTTGCCCGGCAGCCCGTATATCTTATTTCGCGCTGTAATACGCCCGCAGTTCGTCCATCCAGCTCTCGTTAAACAGCGCCGCCGATTCGGGGTCCATCGCCTCCAGCGAAGCCACGGCATCCGCACCGATATTCACCGCGTCCACGACCATCGGCTCGAATGCCAGCGTTACGGCTTCGCCGCCCTTCAGCATATTCAGAACGGCGCGCACGCACAGCATGCCGGCCAGGGCGTCGTTGCGCCCGACGGCCTTGGCAAACACGTCAGGAGTTTTCTGCATCCGGGACACGATATCCGGCGTGATGCCGGGGCAGAATACCTCCATGTCGGTGCGCGAAAGCGCTGCCAGCGCGTCGCCCGCAGCGGCCGCCAGCGCTGGGTTCTCCGCGAACACCGCATCCAGCATGCCTTCCACATAGTCTTCCAGCTTGCCGGTCAGCCAGTCGCCGGCGCTGCTCTCGCTGTCCGCGGCGACATACTTCTCCTTGGGAAAAATCATCCCCTGGTCATACAGCGCCTGATACATCGCGCGGGCGGCTGAATCCTCGCTCTCAAACATCAGTATCAGTCTCACCGGCGCATCGTGCGGCGGGTATGCAAGCGTTGCGTTAAACGCCATGTCCAGCTCTTTGGCGGGGTCATAGCTGATATGCGATATTCCCTGCGGCGCACTGCCGCCGCCTGCCGTGAACACGGCTGTCGGCATGCCGAACCCCGACAGCACGGACGCATCGCCCTCCTCGGGCATGAACGCGACCAGCATATCCGCGGATTCCGCCGCCTTTCTGACTGCCGCGTCAAAGTCGCTGCCCGCGGCGTTGGCGGTCACCGTCAGCCCCATGCCCTCCGCTTCGCGCGTAGCCGCCTCGAAAAACAGCGAGGAAGCCGCCTCATCCCCGTTGCTCACCAGCGCGATGCTGATCTCCGCCTTGTCGAAAACCGCCTCCAGGCCTTCCTTGGGCGTAGGAGTGGGCGCGGGCGTAACGGTTACCGTTCCTTCCGGCAGCTCGCTGCTGCTCGCCGCAGGCTCCGCGGAGCATCCCAGCAGCACTATACACAACATGGCCGCCGTCAGCAGGGCAGCCATTTTTCTGGTATTCATCCGTTCCTCCGGTTATGTGCTGTTTTTTCCATTATAACGGACACGCCTGCGTTTTGCAACACGGCGCGGCATTGATGGATACGCTGCAAGCCGCCTGTACGGCTGTCAAATCCAAACCTTCGCCTGCCAGCATACGGGAAACTATTATACAAGCGGCGCGAAAACGCGGCGGCAAACCGTCGGTATAAAAAAACGGGCCGGGTTACAAGCCGGCCCGCCCTTGTCGCTTATGCCAATGTTTCAGCGCCTCATCAGGCTGCCGCCTGCGCTTCGCGCTTGCGCCGCTTCACGAGGAAGAATCTCAGCAGGAACAGCAGCAGCGCCGCGCCCACGCCGATCACGATCCACCACCACGGGAACGGCGCGGGACCCTGCTGCGGCACCGGCTCGTCCTCCAGCGTCGCCACGCTGTCGTCGCCCGTGCCGGGCACCGGCTCGTTCTCCACCGTTTCGACGGGCACGAACTGCGCGGTCACCGTCAGATCCTCTTTCACCGCGGAGAAGTCCTTATCCCAGCCGATGAAGGTATAGCCTTCACGCTCGGGCACTTCAGGCGCCGTCGCAGCCGTGTTCCATTCCACCGTCTGCGTGCTGAGCACCGTGCCGTCATAGTTCATGAACGTCACCGTATAGGTGTTGATCCGGAACAGCGCCGTCACCGTCAGATCAGACGTCACGTTGTCGAACGGGGTATCCCAGCCGGTGAAGGTGTAGCCTTCACGCTCGGGCACTTCAGGCGCCGTCGCCGCACCGCCGTACGGCACGCGGACCGTTCCGAGTACGCTGCCGTCGTAGTTCAAGAACGTTACCGTGAACCTGTTGAGCGCGTAGGTCGCCACCGCGTCGATGTTCTCGCGCACATTGTCAAGGCTGGTCTCCACGGTGTCATCGTCGCCGGTCAGCGTCCATCCGGTAAACGTGTATCCAGTCCGTGCCGGCGGCGTTACAGGCACAGCCGCTCCGCCCCAGCTCACAATCTGCGTCTCGCCGATCTGCACCGTTCCGGTGTAATCGAAGAACCGGACGGTATAGGTGTTGATATTCCACTTCGCATACAGCGTCACGATCGCGCCGTCAATGCTTGTGAGGTTCAGGACGCTCGCGCCGTCCGCGTAAACCACCGGGCCGTCCGGAGTGGTCGCCCAGCCTGCGAACGTATGCCCTTCTCTGATGAAGCCGTTGGCAGTTAGCGTGCTCGAAGCGACAAACACCTGGGTGCTGTCCGCCATGGTGCCTTCACCGCCGTTGCTGTCATACCGGACGGTGTAGCTGATGGGCGTCCAGGATGCGGTGAACGTCTTGTCGCCGGTGGAGCCTTTCGCTATCTTGCCGCCGTCCGACCAGCCGGCAAAGTTGTAACCTATCCGCGTCGGATCAAGCAGTGTCACCTCTTCCTCTATCGTATATGTCGAGGGGTTGGCGGGGTTGTTCGTGCCGCCGTTCAGCTCATACGTGATGTTATAGTTAATGGCCGTCCACGACGCAGTAAACGTCTTGTCGCCGGTGGAACCCTTCGGTATCGTGTCGCCTTCCAGCCAACCGGCGAAGACATAGCCTTCCCGCGTGGGATCCAGCAGCGTCACCTCATCCTCTATCGTATACGTCGAGGGGTT
>JAAXZP010000376.1 GCA_012719815.1 Christensenellaceae bacterium | reverse complement strand
TGCTGTTGACGAAGATAAAATACAAATTGTATTCATGTTTGATAATGGATGGGCCAGCGTCTATTCCGAAGCTTTTCCGCTATTTCAGAAATACGGGATGATAGGTAGTGTTTCAATCATTCCCAGCCTTATCACCGAATCAGAATATATGAACTATGCTGAGGTTTGTGAACTTTATATTCAGGGATGGGACATACTCAATCATTGCTATTTCCATAAGGAAAACATGTACGACCAGCCCGAACAGCAGCTGCTGGAATTCAACAGAGGGCGGGAATGGATGAAAAGAAACTATCTGGTTAAATGCGCCGATGTGGCGGTCATTCCATATGGGGAACCCTTATCTAATTAAGCTTTTAGCTGAGAACGGTTACAGCAGCATACGGACCAGCAGCAATATCATCACGATTCGCAATGAAAAGACGGCCTACTATCCAATTCGGGCTATATCGCCGTCTGATAAAAGCAACCTGGACATGATTTATGAGGAACTGCTTGAGGCATATGATGACAAGACTGACGTGCTGATCATTTTGCATAAAATAGAACCCGTTGCCGATGAGTTTCTGATGACTTTTTTTCCGGAAAGCCTTGACCTTCTTCTTCAATATATTTATACAAACAAAGATAAATTTCAGGTGGTTCCTTATTCGTCATTATTTATATGATAAGCCTTAATAGAAATCATTTTTTGTGTCTGGATTGACAATCGCCCGAAAGATTGTTAATATTTTAACATACTGAGCTGGCAAGATCGGTCTTCCGGCGAAGTGCTGAAAAAGACTGACACAAAGACTTGTTCTGAGTGAAAGGCACAGAAAATCTATAGCTTGGATTGATGCGCTTTTCCGGCGCATTTTTTAGTTTCGGAATGCGGTAATATAGCCGCAGCATGACAGGGAGTGATGAAAGCATGGAAACCAGAGTGGCCCTTATCGCCATCATCGTAGAGAATCCGGATTCGGTGGAGAGGCTCAACGCGCTGCGGCACGACTACGCGCCGTATATCATCGGACGCATGGGCGTGCCATACCGCGAGAGGAATCTGTCCATCATCAGCGTGGCCATAGACGCCCCGCAGGACGTCATCAGCGCGCTGTCCGGCAAAATAGGCAAGCTGCCGGGCATCAACGTGAAGACGGCGTATTCCAACGTCGGGGGCAAGGCATGACCGGCGGTCAAAAAGCGCTGATCGATAAGCTGGAACGGCAGGGCACGCTTAGCCGCGATGAATTCCAGGCGCTGCTGGACTTCAGGACACAGGAGTCGGCGCAGTACCTGTTTGAGCGCGCCCGCGCCATAAGGCACGCGGTATACGGCCATGATGTCTATATGCGCGGGCTCATCGAGTTTACGAATTACTGCAAAAACGACTGCTATTACTGCGGCATCCGGCGGCGCAACAGGCAGGCCGAGCGGTACCGGCTGACGAAAGAGCAGATTCTGGACTGCTGCGCCGCCGGCTACGAACTGGGCTTTCGCACGTTTGTGCTGCAGGGCGGCGAAGACCCGCATTATACCGACGAGCGCATGGTGGATATCATCCGCGCGATCAAAACGCGCTGGCCCGACTGCGCCTTAACGCTTTCCATCGGCGAAAAAAGCCGCGGGACATACCGCTCGTTCCGGGAAGCGGGGGCGGACCGCTACCTGCTGCGGCACGAGGCGGCGGACGCCCGGCATTATGCGCAGCTGCATCCCGCCGAACTCTCGCTGGAGAACCGCAAGCGCTGCCTTTATGACCTCAAGGAGCTGGGTTTCCAGGTGGGCTGCGGGTTTATGGTGGGTTCGCCGTATCAGACAAACGAATGTATCGTGGAGGACCTGCTGTTTATCCGGGAATTGCAGCCGCACATGGTGGGCATCGGGCCGTTTATCCCGCATCATCAGACGCCGTTTGCCGCGGCGCAGCCGGGCACCATGGAGATGACGCTGTTTTTGCTCGGCGTCATCCGGCTGATGCTGCCCGGCGTGCTGCTGCCCGCAACCACCGCATTGGGCACTATCCATCCGACCGGGCGGGAAAAGGGCATACTGGCGGGTGCCAATGTGGTGATGCCGAACCTGTCGCCCACATCGGTACGCGATAAGTACATGCTGTACGACAACAAGATATGCACGGGCGACGAGGCTGCGGAATGCCGCATGTGCCTGCAGCGCCGTGTGGAGAGCATCGGCTACCGCCTGACGGTTTCCCGGGGCGACTCTAAAATCGAGGCGTAAATTTAACCTAACGGGGAAGAGGTATCTGACCCGAAAGAAAGGAAGCAATCATGTATAATCCCAATTCGCAAAAAGCGGAAGAGTTTATTTCGCATGACGAGGTTTTAAGCACCCTCGCGTATGCAGAGGCGAACAGGAACAATGCTGAGCTGATCGATTCCATACTCGAAAAGGCGCGGCAGCGCAAGGGGCTGAGCCACCGTGAAGCCGCCGTGCTGCTGGACTGCAGCATCGAGGAGAAGAACCGCGAGATATACACGTTGGCCGAGCAGATCAAAAGGGATTTCTACGGCAACCGCATCGTGATGTTCGCGCCGCTTTACCTCTCCAACTACTGCGTCAACGGCTGCGTCTACTGTCCATACCACTTGAAGAACAAGCACATCGCGCGCAAAAAGCTGACGCAGGACGAGGTAAAACGCGAGGTGATGGCGCTGCAGGACATGGGGCACAAGCGGCTGGCCATTGAGTCGGGGGAAGACCCGGTCCACAACCCCATCGAGTATATATTGGAGTGCATCGATACCATCTACAGCGTCAAGCACAGAAACGGCGCGATACGCCGCGTGAACGTCAACATCGCGGCGACCACGGTGGAGAATTACCGCAGGCTCAAGGACGCGGGCATCGGCACTTACATACTGTTTCAGGAGACGTACCATAAAGGGAGCTACGAAAAGCTGCATCCCACAGGACCCAAGCACGACTATGCCTGGCATACCGAAGCGATGGACCGGGCGATGCAGGGCGGCATCGACGACGTAGGACTGGGCGTGCTGTTTGGGCTGGAGCTTTACCGCTACGAGTTTGCCGCGCTGCTGATGCACGCGGAACATCTGGAAGCGGTATACGGCGTAGGGCCGCACACCATCAGCGTG
The DNA here is from genome assembly GCA_012719815.1 of Christensenellaceae bacterium. GTDB lineage: Bacteria > Bacillota > Clostridia > Christensenellales > SZUA-584 > SZUA-584. The sequence goes on along the minus strand of JAAXZP010000376.1, from coordinate 102 downwards.
CCGCGCGTGCGGCCGGCGGACGATATTGACCCCAATATGTTCGTCAACGGCGTTGACGACGATACCTTTACGAAACTCGTGGCGTGCATCCGCATCGCGGTG
>JAAXZP010000375.1 GCA_012719815.1 Christensenellaceae bacterium | reverse complement strand
GTATAAAAAGCATGTCGGATTTGATGAAGGCAGATTTGTCTATGAGCGGCTGGGTTCTACCAGCCCGGCGCATGCGGTGCCTTTTGAGTCGCGGCTGAAGGACTGGCAGCGTCTGATAACGCGTTTGAGAGAGGAAGCTGGAACATGAACGAAAAGCAGTATGCAAAGCTGTATCAAAAATCGGTGGAACTGTCGGTGAAGGGCGACATCGCGGAGCTGTTCGATATCCCGGACTGCGCCAGCAACGCGCTGGACTGCCTGACCAACCCGCGCCGGTACCCGGCTGTGGTGCGCCTTGGCCCCTGCAGCTGCGGCGAAAAGGACTGTGAAAGCGTGTGCTTCTACAAGGCCATTACCCGCGACGAGGATGGAAACGCCGTGATATCGGCGCAGGACTGCGTGGGCTGCGGGGACTGCATTAAGGCGTGCGGTTCGCACAACCTGGCGGAAATCAAGGAAGTCGTCCCGATATTTACGGCCATCAACGAGGGCAAGCCCGTTTACGCGCTGATCGCTCCCGCTTTCCTGAGCCAGTTCGGCCCGGATATGACGCCGGGCCGCCTGCGCGCAGCGTTCAAAAGCCTGGGCTTTGCGGGCATGATTGAGGTCGCGCTGTTCGCGGACATACTGACGCTCAAGGAAGCTCTGGAGTTCGACAGGTTCGTCAAGCGCAAGGAAGACTTCGTGCTGACCAGCTGCTGCTGCCCGATGTGGGTGGGCATGATCCAGAAGGTATACAGCCGCCTGATACCGCATGTACCGCCCTCTGTATCGCCGATGGTGGCGAGCGGCCGGGCCGTCAAGCTGATGCACCCGGACGCCGTGACGGTGTTCATCGGCCCGTGCCTTGCCAAAAAAGCGGAGGCGCGGGTGGCGGACATCGCAGACGCGGTGGACTATGTGCTGACGTTCCGGGAGATAAAAGACATCATGGACGCGGCGGGCATCGATCCAAAGGAGCTGGAAGAGGACCAGCGCGACCATTCGTCGGCGGGCGGGCGCATGTATGCCCGTACCGGCGGCGTCAGCCAGGCGGTGGCGGATACGCTCGCCATGCTGCGCCCCGGCAGGGAGATACCGCTGAAAAGCCGGCAGGGAGACGGCGTGCCATCCTGCAAGCAACTGCTGAAAGATGTGATGGAAGGCCGCATTGACGCCAACTTTATCGAGGGCATGGGCTGCGTGGGCGGCTGCGTGGGCGGCCCGCGGGCGCTGATTCCGAAAGAGGAGGGCAAGGTTTACGTGGACGCCTATGCGGACAAGGCGGCCAGCCGGACGCCTGTCAACAACGCATTCGTGCTGGAGCTGCTGAAACGGCTGGGCTTTGACACGATAGAAAGCCTGATAGAAGGGGAGAACATGTTCACCCGCCGGTTCTGACGGGAAAAGGGATTATCCATGATTGAAGAGCGCGCTGTTTTGTCGCAGCGCGCTTTTTTGACGGAAAAAGGGGATATTATGGTAATAAATGATTAGTTTTAACAAATGGGTTTGCCAAACATGACGAAATCGTTTATAATGTTAAAAAATTATTACAACCATCACAATTTTGTTTAGATGGTTTCTCGAAGGAAGCACTATCGCATGCATAAAGCCAGAAAAACACTGATGCTGATTATCTCCCTTTGCCTGCTGCTGTCGCTATTCCCCGGAACCGCGTTCGCATCTAACGCAACGCCCGGTTTGCCGGATAGGCTGCCCGCGCCGCAGGACGTTGAAATCATCGGGCAGTCGGTTACCTGCGCCACCATCGATTGGAGCAACGTGCCCGGCGCCCAAGGCTACGAGGTATACCGCGCTGAAAACGGCGGCGATTATACGCTTGTTCATACCACGGCATTTTCGGTATTTGCCGATAAGAACCTTGTCACGGGGAACGATTATTCCTACAAGGTGCGGGCATTCCGGACAGCGGACGGTACTATGGTATACAGCGATATGTCGGAAGAGATCAGCGTCAGCCCGCGCTTTGCGCTCTACTACCAGGGCAGCGGCGCCTGGCGTTTCAGCGACGAGGTGAAGAAAAGGGCCTGCCTGCTCACGGCGTTCGCAATCGTGATACGCAACATGGGCATTGAGGCCACGCCCCGCACCGTCTATAAGGCCAACGGGGGCACGCCAATCAGCATGGCGCGGCTGGAACGCCGTTTCGGCTTGGTCGCAGCGCCGGCTCTGCCGGATGGTTCGGCGTATCTGGACGGCTGTTACGGGCGGTCCACCAGCATCAAATCAAAAGCCAAAAACTACGAGGCAGCCGTTAAGGAAGCGCTAAAGCTGCATCCCGAAGGCGTGATTCTCTACTTCAAAAAGGCGGGCGCGGCGCACGCGATTGTGGCCTGCAAGGTGGATGAAAACGGCACGATATACTACAGCGACCCCGGCCGCAACAAGGGCAGGCTGCTGTCATTTAAGGAAACCTGGGTCAGCTATCACCACCGTATGTCGTACGGCAATCTGTCTGAGATGATTGCGCTTGATCTGGCGGAAGGCGTTAGCCTGGTATTGGAATAAAATTTGGGTGCTTCGCGCGGCGCATGAGGGGCCGCGTTTTTTTTGTTGCCTTATGGGCATGGAACGGCAGCAGGCGCGGGAAAATAAGCCATAAACCAGGAACCGGGGGTAGATGCAATGCAGGAACGCCCGCTATGGATGAATGTAATGCGGCAATTATGGCGCCGGACGGGGCGCGTGGTTTTGCGGCGCGGCGGATGATGGCAAAATTCATGGACGACGCGCGCTACCATGGCGGCAGAAGGCGGCCTTTCTTTGAAGGCTGGTATTTCAAGCACGCGGGCAGGGACGGCGCCTTCGCGGCCATTCCCGGCGTTTTCCACGGAAAGAACCGCGCGGATGACCACGCGTTTATTCAGGTCCTGTTCTCATCGCCGCCGGAAAGCCATTTCATCCGATTTGCGGCCGAGGCGTTTTCGTGCGACTCGCGCGCCTTTATGGTGCGTATCGCAGACAATACGTTTTCGCTGGACGGCTGCCGCCTCAGCCTGCCCGGCATCGGGCTTGAAGCGTCCTTTCAGTACGGGCCGCGGGTGCCGATGAACGCCAGCCTGATATCGCCCACCATCATGGGGCCGTTCGCTTATCTGCCCGGCATGCAGTGCCGCCACGGGGTGCTGAGCCTGTGGCACAGCGTGACGGGCAGCGTGCGCTACGGCGGCAGAAGGATGGATTTTAACGGGGCAGACGGCTATATCGAGAAGGACTGGGGCAGCGCATTCCCCGACAGCTGGGTGTGGATGCAGTGCGGGGACGGTCGGGTGACGCTGATGTGCGCGGTGGCCAGCATACCGCTGAAGCTCTTGCGTTTTACCGGCGTTATCTGCGTGCTGCGCGACGGCGCCAGGCAATACCGTCTTGCCACATACAACGGTGCGCGCGTCTCGAAACTGGAATGGCAAGGCAGGGAGCTGCTCACAGAGCTCTCGCATAAGTATTACCGGCTGAGCGTCCGGGCACAGGCCGGCGCATTCGGGTATCTGCAGGCTCCCACGCCCACGGGCATGGACCGGCGCATACAGGAAAGCCTCAATGCTCGCTTTTTTGTCCGTTTGGAGCGCCGTGGCGAGACGGTTTTGCAGGGCAGCTATGCCGGCGGGCTGGAGATGCTGAACATAAAGGAACTGATGAAGTGATGTCCGTCAAACCGGTAACTCATGGCCGGCTGCCCTGTCTGCCTGCTCATACTGGTAGAGCTGGCTGTCCAGAGTTGTTCGCATTTTATGGGAAAGCAAAACGCCCGCACCGTGGGTACGGGCGCTGCCAGGAGGAAAGGATAAAATGATGACAGACATGCGGAGCCGCCAGTCCGGCAAGCTCTTGTGCGCTACGAGACTGCTGTTTTGCGGTCCGCCTCGATAATGGCTTCCATGGATTCCTGCACGGCGCTGCGCATCTGCAGCACGCGGCTGCGCTCTGAGCCGGTTTTCGTCGGGTATTCGGGCATGCCGATATGCAGCGTAATGAGCGGCTTTTTGCGCAGCCGGGCCAGGAGGCCGCCGGGCTTGCGGAATGTGAACACCATGGGCAGCACCGGCACGCCGGATTTCACCGCCAGGTGGAAAGCGCCGTTGCGGAACGGGCGGAGCTTGTCGTACCAGGGCCACAGCGACGCCTCGGGGTAGAAATGGACAATACGGCCCTTTTCCAGCTGTGCCCGCATGGATTCCATGAACGCGTGCATCGCCTTGGGCGACTCGGGTATGGGCACGCCGCCCAGCCGGCGGATCAGCCGCCGGATAACGGGTATCTCGAAATTCGCCTTGAGCGTTGCAAAGAAAGGTTTCCGCGGGAACAGCGTGCAGGCCACCATGGGAGAATCCAGCAGAGGGATATGGTTGGTCACCGTCACGGCGCCGCCTTTTAAGTACCGCAGGTTCTTTTTGCCCACGATCTTGAGGCCGAAGAACAGCCGCGACACCAGGCTCAGGAGCGGTATGGCAATGAAATAGAACAGCAGCGACGAGCCGAGCCTGAAGAAGATGTTGCGGTTGACGAAACGGTATTTTTCGTCCACGCGGTACGTGAAAGGCGTGGGCATACGCACCACATGCGCGTTGAGGTCTTCAGGGTCTGCCGCAGAGGGACGCTGCTCGGCGATGACGCGGGCGTAGACCTCTTCGATGCGGTCGACAGACCGGGAAAGGCGGTAATTCTCCGCTGCCCGCAGGTAGGCTTCCCGCATCTTCGCGCGCTCTTCGGGGTGCTCAATCCAGTAGTCGATCTTGCGGGCGAGGTCGTCGGCGTCCTTGTTGCGGAACAGGCTGCGCTCGTCCAGCGCAAACTGGCGGGCAGCGCTTTTTTCCGAATTCGCGATGACCGGCACGAGGCCGCTGGCGATGGCTTCCAGGCAGACGATGGCTTCAATCTCAACCTCGGCGGCGTGTACGTACAGGTCGCACTGGTTGTAGACCTTCACGATTTCGTCCTGGCTGACATACCTGAATACCGGCGGGTTTTTCAGGCGTCGAGCCAGTCGCTCGTAGCACCACTGCTTGGGACCTTTGCCCAGAAACACGAGCTGTATGCGGTCCGCGTACTTGGAGCGCATTGCCGCTTTGATGACGAGGTCCTGCCGCTTTTCCTGAGCCAGACGCCCTACCAT
>JAAXZP010000374.1 GCA_012719815.1 Christensenellaceae bacterium | reverse complement strand
GGAAACAGGATGACGGTCAGCGGCATCGTACAGCGCGCTGACGCGCTGGCCACATTCGCGCTGCGCCTTAGGGAAACGCAGGCGTTTTCCAGCGTGTTTGTCACCAGCAGCGTCACGCCGGAGCCCAATGCGCCCACAACGTTTGTCGTTACCGCCCTTCTGCCCACGCCGCTCAGCAGCGAAGCAGGGGTTACCGACGGCAGCGACAGCCCGGGCAAGCCGGAAGAAAGCCCGGACCAGGGCGGCCCGGACGGCGGCAATAACGACGACGGCGCGCTCATCGCGGATGGCGGCTCCAGCACAGTCGCCGCGGCGGACAGCGCCAATAGCGGGGAGGCCAACCAATGACAATGACCAAACGTGAAAAAGTATTGGTAGCCATCGTACTGGTATTAGTGGTATTCTGCCTGTATTTTCTCGCTTACCTGAATCCCAAGCTGAGCGAGCTGCGCGCGTTGAACCTCGATATTGAAAACAAGGCAGTGGACGCGACCAACGTCCAGATGCAGGAGCAGATTATCGCCAGCATCGATCGGTCCATCGCGACCAATGAAAAGAAAATCGACGCGCTGAACACCGGCATTTCGACGGGCTTCGACCAGCCCGCGCTGCTGGTCTATCTGGAACAGACCATAAACGAACACGGCACGAAGACCAGCCTGGTGTTTTCAGACCTTATGAGAGTCGGACAGTTTGATGTCTGCTCCGCTACCATCGCGATGACCAGCAGCTATGAAAAGCTCAAGGCGCTGCTCGCGGCATTCGGCGAAAGCCCCTATTTTATCAAGGTGGTATCGCTGAAAGCGGAACTGGACACTGAAAGAATCGCGCAAGTCACCGCGCAGACGGATACGGTCGAGGGCGCCGCACCCGCCCCTTCCGTCAACGAGCCGTTAAACGTAAAGATGGATATCCAAATCTACACGCAGCCCGGCTCGGTGGGCGCAGCAGTCTATGATTTCGCCGAGGGTTATCAATACGGCGGCGACATCTTCAGTTAACATGAGACCAATCAAAAAAGCTTCCCTGACGGCAAACGCCTCGGGGAAGCTTTTATTATGTGCGGACTATTCCTTGCACACGCCGTAAAGCCGCCCCAGGGACTCGATGAGACCCACGACTTCCTGCCGCAGGCTCGCGGGAGCCAGAACCTCCGCCTTGTCTCCGAATATCGTCAGCCAGGACAAAAAGCCCGGACTGACGCGCACGCTCACTGTGACGGTAAACCATCCGTCCCGGATGTCCGAGACCACGATGTCCAGCCCCAACCGGTCGAAAACGGCCGTCGCCAATTCGTTGCGGAAACGGATGCGCACGGTCTGCAGCTTTCCGCCGAACATGCCGAACACGCTGCGGTGATAATCGTCGAAATCGATGTAATTTTTGTACTCCGACACCTCGCAGATAGGGCGGATATCCTCGTCGCTAAGCTCGACGCGGCTCATCCGGTCCACGCGGAAATGCGACAGGTTGTCGTATTTGTCGATGTTGGCCACCAGATAATAGCAGTCCTCATACCACATCAGCGTATAGGGGCTGGCGAGATACCGCTGCCCGTCCTTTTTGAACCGCAGCGTCTTGTCGGGCATGTATTCAAAGTACAGAAACGATATCTTCTTTCCTGCGTCCTGGGCATGCACGATACGGTCGATATTGTAATAGATCTCCTCGTTGCGCGTCTTTTGGGTGCGGGCCAGCTCCATCCGCTCGTTAAACCGCGCGGCTACGGCTTTACCGAACGGCTCGCCCAGCTTGCGGATCAACTCCCGGGAGTTTTTCTCCGTCATGAAGCGCGCCGCGGATATCGCGCTTGCGCAAATCTCCGCCTCGGCGAGTTCCATGGAGCGCTGCCCCAGAAAATAACCGCCCGCCTTGTCTCCCGTCATGATGATGTCGTACCCCAAATCCCGCAGCATGGCGATGTCGGCATATACCGCCTTGCGCTCCGCGCCCACCCCAGCCTGCTCAAGATATTCCAGTATCTCGGCCATCTTTTTGGGATGCTGTTCGTCGGTCTGCTCCGTCAGATATTTCAGCAGCAGCAGCGTTCGGGCCCTTTTGGGGAAACTGTCCATGATGCGCTCCTTGCATGATTTAAACACGAATTTATTTAATGATTATACCATATTTATCTATGACAGAGAACCGATGATGCATATATAATACTAATTTGCTCACCCTAATTTGCTCACCGAATCGGCAGTTTCATCAGGTGGTATGAAATCTTATTAAAGAAAACATAATATCCATTGCCAAATTTCACATATAGATCGTTATTATCTATATCCCCTTTTATATATGACGTTCGATGGTTCATCCTTGCAGCCTATCCTGGTTCTGGGCTGCCCGCGGCTTTATTTATACATTAAAATCACAATTACAAGTACGAGCGAAATAAAGGATATAATGTATTTGAACGGATTCGATAATTTCGGTTTGTTTTTCATAGATTATCCTTTGGAACTAAGCCGTAGATTGCTATGTATCGTCGGCACAAAATTGAAGCCCATCTCCGAGCAAAGCCGTTATCCACCGATATAGCTTATTGACGCAGGAGGCTGAATAAAAAGGCGAAGCCCTCACCGTCCGCCCGCTTTGTCCCTCCAGTTCCACCATTTGAGCTTCTCCGGATCGCGCCCGCCTTCCGCGTAATACACTGCCTGACGGTACACATACAGCAAACACCGGTCCAGCGCACAGCCTTCCAGCTCGCAGTCGCGCGCATAAAGCTCTTCCGGGTTCTTCCCAACAAGATCTTCCACCGAGTGACAACCCAGTCGTTTCAGGTGTTTCTCAATGTTCGGACCCACGCCGGGTATACTGGTCAGCGGCGTTTTCATACTGCCCTCCATTGAACCTCTTACCGGAACAGCCGGAATCATCTCCGCGTGGTTCGTCCGCGCCCCGTCTCCTGTCTGCGGGCATCAGCCCTCCAGCGCGGCGATCAGCCTGTTCCTCACAAACTTCCATTCGCGCATTTCGCCGTCCG
>JAAXZP010000373.1 GCA_012719815.1 Christensenellaceae bacterium | reverse complement strand
GTACTAGATTTTAACTATGGTCTTTCTGCCACGATCGTTCCAATACGCCCTATAGAACATTTAATGCCACTTTACTATAAATACTTTAGAAAATACATCTATCCTGTATCCTCAACCCCCCCCTGTAAAAAAGGGTGTTATCTAATCTGGTAACTCAACTATTAATTTTCTGGACGGTTGATATGTTCCCGCATACAACAAAAATAAGGGGTTCCTGACACTACCACATCCTACAAATTGGACTGGTAAAAAGCAAAATGTCTGGAAACCCTTTATTTACAAGCTTTTCAGTTCTTTATTCCTCAACCCTTGACATCAACGTCACGCACTCAACATGTGTCGTATGGGGAAACATATCCACACACCTCAGCCGCTCGACCTTATACCCAAGTTTGGTAAACAGCGCCGTGTCACGCGCCAAAGTGGCGGGGTTGCATGATACGTAAACGACGCGCTTTGGCGACACCGCCGCAATGCTTTCAATCAGCGCAGCGTCGCAGCCCTTGCGCGGCGGGTCGAGGATGACGATGTCCGGCGCACCGGCGATATCGATGCCTTTTTTGAGCATCTCCCCCGCGTCGCCCGCCAGGAACTGCGCGTTGGCAATGCCGTTAAGCTGCGCGTTCTCCTCCGCGTTGCGTACGGCGCTGGGCTCGTATTCGATGCCCAGCACCTTACGGGCATAGCGTGCGGCCAGCAGAGACATCGTGCCGATGCCGCAGAACAGGTCGAACACAACATCGTCCGGGGTGATATCCGCATAGTCCATCGCTATCCGGTAAAGCTTCTCGGCCTGTGCGTGGTTGACCTGCAGGAAGCTCTGCAGCGACGCACGGAACTTAAGCCCGTCGTACTCCTCGGTGATATGGTCGCGGCCGTAAATCACGCGCGTATCGTCTCCCAGTCTGACGTTTCCCTTTTTGCGGTTGACGTTGACGACGACGCTTTCAATGCACGGCACATCTTTCAACGTATCTACCAGCGTTTTATCATCAATCCTGTCGCGCACCACTACGCCTGCCATCACGCCGCCGGCGGAGCTTTGCCGCGCGACGATATGGCGCAACACGCCGCTGTGTTCCGTCTCGTTATAGGGCGGTACGCGGTATTTATTGGCCCAGCGGATAACCGCGTTTTTGACCTCATTGATTGCAGGCTGCTGGATAGGGCAGTCGCACTCCACCAGGTTATGGCTGCGGAGCGCAAAGAAACCGGCACGGGCGTGGCCCGCCTCCCCGGTCACCGGAAAGGATGCCTTATTGCGATAGCCCCTCAGATTTTCGCACGGTTCGATTTCGGGTGGTTCAATTTCGATGCCCCCGATGCGCGCCATGCACTGCTGCACATAACGGCTCTTATAGCGGAGCTGGCCCGCATAAGAGAGGTGCTGCAGCGTGCAGCCGCCGCAAGCATTAAACACCTCACAGAAGGGCTGTACGCGGTCCTGAGAAACGCGTGAGATGTTCATCAGCCGCCCTACTGCATAGCTTTTGGTCAGCTTGATGATCTTCGCCACTACCGTCTCGCCAGGCAGCGCACGCGGCACGAACACTGCCATGCCGTTATGCCGCCCAATGCCAGCCCCCTCCACCGTGAGGTCGTCTATCGTAATCTCCACAAGGTCGTTCTTCTTAAGCATATCCATAACGGCATTATATACGACTATTCGGCTGCTGCCAAAGTCTTTTTTAACGATTGATGGTGGGGCTGCTGCCAAATCTGCTGCTCAATATACAATCCCAGCAAAAAGCTCCTCGCCGCCAGTATCATGGCGTTTACGGGGAGCCTTTCTGCCTTAATACCTCATTTAATGCGTAAGCCTTTTTCTGCAGTATGATATCTCACCACAGGCCGGGCATTTCAGTTTCCTTTTGGTAATCGTATGCGGAGCTGAGATATAAGCCCCCGGTGTTGGAACGAATCGCGTTCCGCAATGCTTACACTCAAATGTACCCGCACTCATATCGAGCACTGCGGTGACCCCGATTCCGCCGGCAATCACAATAAGTGATATCACGAGCAGCAGTATCCGGAGCCACGTATCCATTTCCAAGAGACCGGTCAGCAATATTATTGTCACTCCGGACAACATCGTCAGCGCGCACACAATCACCGCAAGCGCAATTTTCTTCCTGTTCTCCTCTCTTTCCCTGACCAGATCCATCATATTTTCCTCCGCTCTCTTTTTATAATCGGAGTCGGTCAGGCGTTCACCGGAAAGCAGTTCATTGACGCTGATTTTTAAGATGTCACAAAGCGGCACCATCAGCGAGACCTCAGGCAACCCGCGGCCTGTTTCCCACTTGCTTACGGTTTTATCGCTTATGCCAGCAAGGTCGGCCAGTTGCTTTTGGGTCAGCGACTGCTCCTTCCGCATTTGAGCAATAAACTTTCCGATTTTGATTTGATCCATGACCGTCCCCCCTTGCTTCGGAATCATCATACGATGAATCATACAAAAATCATACCTGCGTGCCGTAGAGTTGTATGCAAACCCCAACTCTGCGGATCATAGAGCCCTGGCGCAGCTCTTTTTTGTACCAAAGAATAATACCGTTATGCCGCCGATTTAACCTTCCCGCTTGTCGGATCACAAATGTGATCTATTTCTTCGGCCTATAACGGCATTATATGCAATATTCAGTTGGTGACAATGGCTTATTACACGATATAGGCGATATTCGCTTCCGGCAGCCAATGGGCAATGCGCTCCCTGAGGAAAGCCGAGGCTTCTGCCTTGACGGGCTGGGTGTATCCGTACCGGCTGCGCCCGCAGAACGCCATGCTCTCCCTGTCGTGCAGCGTAATGGCGCCCGGAAATGCTTCCTGATTGATCTTTTCCGTCACCATGCCGTATGTCATGTATATGATCTCCAACTGGACGCCGCGCAATATGGCAGGGTCTATGCTCTCCGCCATCTTCTGAAACAGCCGCTCGTACATCTCCTGCCAGCCTTCAATCATAATGATCGGCGCGATGAGTATACCGACGTCGTATCCGGCATGATACAGCTTGTTCAGAGCCGCGATACGCGCATCCAGCCGCGACGTGCCGAACTCAACGCGGCGAATGATCTCGTCGGGGTTCAGGCTTACGCGGATAGTCACGTTGTGCCCGTGCCGCAGCTCCAGCAGCGGGTCCACCATGTCGAACTTCGTGGGAAGTGTGAGCCGGGCGTTGCGAACATCCGCGCACTGCTCAATCGTCCCCTCCAGGTTGCCG
>JAAXZP010000372.1 GCA_012719815.1 Christensenellaceae bacterium | reverse complement strand
GTTCTTTGAGGACAACCATATTAAATATGCGTATGTCGATGTGGACCGGCTGTCTCCCTAAGAAACGGATACTGTCCGCAAAGAACAGCTGAAGTACAACCCCGCAGGCTCTTTTCCCACCATCGTGGTGGACGGCGTGTGCATCGTGGGCTACGACGAGGAGAAATTAAACCGGCTGCTTCGGAGGTAGCGCATGGACGAGCGGATGAGAAAGCGGCTGGAGCAGCTGAAAAAGGACGCGGCGGCCGGCGGGTATAAGCTAAACCCCGACGAGGAGCTGGTGGCCGACCTGGCGGAAGGCCTGCTGGCCAACGCCGGCCGTTACGGGCAGGAGTTCTGCCCGTGCCGGCTGGTGGAGGGGCCGCCGGAGGAGAACATGGACATCGTGTGCCCGTGCGTGTACCGCGACGACGACCTCGCGGAATACGGCGCGTGTTTCTGCGGGCTGTACGTGACTGACGGCGTCCAGACCAAACAGCCGCCCGACCGGCGCCCGCCGAGAGCGGAAAGGCAGGCTGCCGCCGAAGCCAAAAAGGCCGGAGCCGCCATCCCCACGGCGCTCAAATACCCGGTGTACCGGTGCACGGTGTGCGGGTACCTGTGTGCCAACACCAACCCGCCGCGCGTATGCCCCGTCTGCAAGGCCAAGGCGGAGCGCTTCGAGCGCTTCATGTGAGGCCATGGCGGGCGAGGAAAAGGGGGCTGCGCACTCGTTCCGGGTGGGCTGCCCTGTTGATATGGCTTACAGGGCCTGCGCCGCCGCGCTGGCGTCGGTGCCGAACGTGAGCATCCACGCGGCGGACGAGGCTTCGCATACCATCATTATCAGCGTCCGCGCGTCGCTGTGGACAAGGGGCGAGGACATACGGCTTGTCCTGATTCCCGCCGGCGAAGCGGAAACGCTGGTCTGCATTTATTCCGAAACGCAAAGCAAAGCGACGGGCAAGGCAAAAAACCGCCGCAACTACGAAGACCTGGAATGCGCGGTGCGCTGGCAGCTTTCGCGCTCGCCGGGCTGATACGGCTATTCGCCCGCGTTCCATGACGCGGCGTCGCCGATGTCCGCTTCGTCCACCGTCAGGTATTCGCCGGGCCGCAGCGATATGTGGCCGGACTCATACGGCTTGCCGTCTACGGTCAGCAGCACGCGGGTTGCGCCGTAGTAACGGCCGAACGTGTTGGCGACGCTCTGCAGTATCATCGATTCCACCGCCGCGCCGGCGTTCATCTCCTTCTGGAATGCCCTGTTCAGGTCAATGTAGACCATGCCGTCCTGATTGAGATACAGGCTGTTGATGTTGGTGCCGGGGGAGAACACCGCTCCCAGCGGCTCCGGCGGCTGCTGCTTATACGCCTTGGTGAGCACTTCCCGCGTGGAATCGTTGGTGTAGAAGCTGACCTTTCTGTCCACATAGCCCAGCTTGCCTTCCGTGGCGTCCGGGTAATAGAACCGGATCGTCTGGACCAGCGGCACGCCTTCCTCGATGGCGGCGAGCGTCGAGGTCACCGTCCCTTCTCCTTCCGACGGCGTGTAGACCGACTTGATTAGCCCCACGCCCGCGGCGTAGTAGTCGGCGGTGCTGCCATAGGGGCCCTGGGTGACCACCTCGATCGCATCGTAAACGCCCAATGGCGTTTCCACCTTCAGCCCCACCGCGGTGATGCTGCGGGTGCGCGGGTCGCCCAAAAGCCACGCGTTTCCGGCTTCCAGCGGTACGCGGAGCAGCACTTCCGGACTCCCGGACGTCTGGTTCAGCATGTTCTGCCGCCAGTACACTTCGCCCTGCGAGAACACGACGGCGGCCTGGTTGTCCGACACTTCAAGCACGCGCACCGACGTGGTGCCGCCGGTGACGATGCGCTTCTGCTGGCGGTTGTCTTTCGCGAAGTCGGTATAGACCTCATAGGAGGCGAACTCGTTGCCCTCGCCCTGATACACGAGCCGCGTGTTGTTGTGCACGGGGAAGTAGTCCGACACGCGCTCGGAGATGGGCGCGCCGTGCTTGCCCGCGCCCGGCTCTTTGGCGACCGACGCGCAGGCGCACAGCATCAGGGCCAGCGCTATGGCGCAAATCGCGATTCCCTGCTTTTTCATCGCATATCACCTCGAAATATGTATAGTCCCTGTTGTGCCGAGCTATGAATACCTGGCGGGAACTTTGTATTTTTCGCCATTTTCCCGCTTTTGGGCGGTTTCTTATGACCCGAAACTGTGAGCTTTCGGCATGCCGCGCCCGTTATGGCACAACGGTGCAAAGGGCTGTTGCCTGTACCGGCGGCGGTGGTATAATAGCGGCAAGAACGACAGGGGGCAGCAAAGGGCGATGGCATTCAACAGGATCAGAAAAATACCGACGGCAGAGGAGATAAAGCGCGAGCTGCCGATGCCCGCGGAACTGGCCGCCGTCAAGGAACGGCGGGACGATGAGCTGCGCGCGGTATTCAGCGGAAAAGACAGCCGTTTTGTGCTGGTGATAGGCCCGTGCTCCGCGGACAGCGAGGAGCCGGTGCTGGAATACTTAAGGCGGCTGGCGGAAGTGCAGCGGCGCGTGGAGGACGTGCTGCTGCTGGTGCCGCGCATCTATACCAACAAGCCGCGCACCACCGGCGAAGGCTACAAGGGCATGGTGCACCAGCCCGACCCTTCGAGCCCCGCGGACATAAGCGCGGGCATCAAGGCGATACGCCGGCTGCATATTAAGGCGCTGGCGGAATTCGGCCTGCCCGCCGCGGACGAGATGCTGTATCCCGAAAACTTCGCGTACCTCTCCGACGTGCTGGGCTACCACGCCGTGGGCGCGCGCTCGGTGGAGAACCAGCTGCACCGGCTGACCGCGAGCGGCGTGGACGTGCCGGTGGGCATGAAGAACCCGACCAGCGGCGACCTTACGGTGATGCTCAACTCCATACACGCGGCGCAGCTGCCGCACCGGTTCATATACAGCGGCTGGGAGGTGGAGACGACGGGCAACCCGTACGCCCACGCCGTGCTGCGCGGCGCGGTGGATTCAACCGGGCGCTGCCTGCCCAACTACCATTTCGAGAACCTGATCGGCCTCGCGCAGGCGTACACCGGGATGGGGCTTGCCAACCCCGCCATCATCGTGGACACCAACCACGCCAACTCGCAGAAGCGCCACGAGGAGCAGCCCCGCATCGCGCGCGAGGTGATGCACAGCCGCCGCTACGACAGCGTGCTGACCAGGATGGTGAAGGGGCTGATGATCGAGAGCTACCTTCTGCCCGGCCGGCAGGATATCGGCAGCAACATTCCCGGCTGCTCCATCACCGACCCGTGCCTCGGGTGGGAGGATACCGAGCGGCTGATATACGACATCGCCGAGCGGGTATAAATGCTTGGCGGAAAACCATGGGTTTCCGCCAATTTACTGATTATATGCATTTCTTATATGCATTTCCCTTACCTTCATATCGGCTTCTGCAATAGCTGTCCCGAAATCGGGACGGCTATTTGTTTCCTGTTGATTTTTCGGAAAAGGCGAATATACTATCTATAGAACATACGTTTGGGGCATGGCATATGAGGCAACGGGTCATACTGCACAGCGACATCAACAACTTCTACGCCAGCGTGGAATGCCTGCACCGCCCGGAGATACGGGAGCTGCCCGTTGTGGTGGGCGGCGACGAGGAGGCGCGGCACGGCATCGTGCTGGCGAAAAACCAGATTGCCAAAGCAGCCGGTATCAAAACGGGGGAGACGCTCTGGCAGGCGCGCCGCAAATGCCCGGGGCTCGTCACGCTGCCGCCCAATTACCCGCTGTACCTGCGGTATGCCAGATACGCCCGGGAGATATACGGCGACTATACCGACCGCGTGGAGCCGTTCGGCCTGGACGAGGCCTGGCTGGACGTGTCCGGCGAGGACGGCGAGCGCATCGCCGACGAGATACGGGCGCGCATCAGGCGGGAGCTGGGCGTCACCGCGTCGGTGGGCGTCAGCTACAACAAGATATTCGCCAAGCTGGGCAGCGACATCAAAAAGCCGGACGCCACCACGGTGATCAGCGAGGAGAATTACAAAGCGGTGGCATGGCCGCTGCCGGTGGAAGACCTGCTGTATGTGGGCCGGGCGACAGGCGAAAAGCTGCGCCGCATCGGGATCAGCACGATAGGCGAGCTGGCGCGCATGCCGGAATCGGTATTGCGCAGCCGGCTGGGGAAGATGGGCAGCGTGCTCCACGCGTTCGCGAACGGGCTGGACACATCGCCCGTGATGCGGATGGGCGAGGAGGCGATGATCAAGTCCGTCGGCAACAGCACGACGACGCCGCGGGACCTTATGTGCGACGAGGACGTCAAAATCATCATCTTTGTGCTGTCCGAGAGCGTCTGCGCCCGCATGCGGGAGCACGGCTTCCTCGCTCGCACGGTGGTCATCTCCGTACGGGATAACGAGCTAGCCAGCTTTGAGCGGCAGACGAAACTGCCGAGGCCTTCCTGCATATCCGGCGAAATTGCCGCGGCGGCCATGCAGCTGTTCCGGCAGCACTACAAGTGGCCCAAACCGATACGCAGCCTCGGTGTACGGTGTACGGACCTGGTGCCGGCGGGCGCGCCGATGCAGCTGTCGCTGTTCGGCGACGAAGAGCGCCGCCAAAAGCAGGAAGCGCTGGACCGGGCGGTGGACGAAGTGCGACGGCGATTCGGCCATTTCGCCATTCAGCGGGCGTCGGTGATGGCCGACGGGCCGCTGGGCGGCATCAACCCGAAAGGCGACCATATCATACATCCGGTGGGGTTCTTCAGATGAAAGAGTACCAGTACATCAATCCGAACAAAGTGTACGTGACGGTGGAGGCGGTGTTCAGGCC
>JAAXZP010000371.1 GCA_012719815.1 Christensenellaceae bacterium | reverse complement strand
CACGCCTGCGAGAGGACGGGCGCCTGGCCGACATCGCGCCCACGATGCTGGATTTGATGGGCCTGCCCCGGCCGGAGGAGATGACAGGCCGCTCGCTGATCGTGAAATAGGGAACGAAACGCTTTGCCGCGTGCAGAGCGTTTCTTTTCATCCCTTACTTTGGTGGGCATTTTTCGGAACGGGCTGGGAGGCACAAGTTCCGCCTATTTTGGAGTAGATTAATAATGGGAAACCATGTATAATGAAAAAAAGCCAAAGGAGTGGTGCCAGTATGATACACGTAATCTATGGTAAGAAGGGTAGCGGAAAATCCAAAAGACTTCTCGATATGGCCAATGCCGAGGTCGAAAAAACAGCTGGAAACATCGTTTATCTGGATGACAACAACAGGTGCATGTACGATTTGAAATACCAAATTCGCTTCATCAACACGTCTGACTACAGCATCGACAATACTGACAAACTCTATGGTTTTGTGTGTGGCATATTATCCCGTGATTTTGACATCTCGACGGTTTACATAGATGGTTTGAAAAAGATAGTCGGCAAGGAAGAGAATCTGGAAAAGCTGATCAAAAAGCTCGACAAGGTATTCGACGGCATCAATGCGTATATCGTGATCAGCGGCAGCGAGGATGTGCCGGAATACCTTAAAAAATACGTCATATAACGGACCGTAACGGTCTTTGGAGCCTGCGCTGCATGGGCACGACGGAAGCGGTACCCTGCCGGGGCCGCCCTGGTGCGCTGCGCAGGCTTGTTTTGCGGAGCGCCGCCGGGCATATGCGCTGGTGAGCATCCTGGATTGGAGGAAAGACGAATGATACTGATTAGTACGCGGGACAGCCGGATGGGTGTACCGGCTTCAAAGGCGGTGCTGATGGGCATCGCGCCCGACGGCGGCCTGCTTGTGCCGCTGAAATTTCCGCAGTTGAGCATCGAGAAAGACGAGCCTTATCCCGCCCTTGCGGCGCGGGTGCTGGCGCAGTTCTTTGACGACCTGCCGGAGCTTGATAAACTGACGCAGGAAGCCTATCGCTGTTTTGACGACCCGCGCGTGGCGCCTGTCGTCAAAACAGCGGACGGCGAATACGTGATGGAGCTGTGGCACGGCCCCACGCTGGCGTTCAAGGACATGGCGCTCTCCGTGCTGCCGCGCCTTCTGACCGCTTCCATGGCCCTACACGGCGGCAGCGATGTGCTGATACTGGTTGCGACATCGGGCGACACCGGCAAGGCGGCGCTGGAGGGCTTCTGCGACGTGCCGCACACGCGCATCGTCGTATTTTACCCCAGCGACGGCGTGTCCGAGATGCAGAAGCTGCAGATGGTCACCCAGGGCGGCGATAACACGCAGGTGGTGGCGGTGAAAGGCAACTTCGACGACGCGCAAAGCGGCGTGAAGGCGATGTTCGCCGACGAAACGTTTGTGTCCGCAGTGGCGGAGAAGGGCTATAGCCTCTCGTCTGCCAACTCCATCAACTTCGGCCGCTTAGCGCCGCAGATCGCCTATTACTACGGCGCGTACGCGCAGCTGGTGTCGATGGGAGAGATCGCCCAGGGAGAGCCGATCAACTTAGTGGTGCCCACCGGCAACTTCGGCAACATACTCGCGGGCTATTACGCCAAGCGCATGGGCCTGCCTGTTGCCAAGCTCATTTGCGCGTCCAACCGCAACAACGTGCTGACCGATTTCTTCCACAGCGGCGAGTATTCGCTGAAGCGGCCGTTCTACAGGACCATGTCGCCGTCCATGGATATACTGATATCCAGCAACCTGGAGCGGCTGCTCTTTGAGCTGACCGGGCGCGACCCGCACATGGTATCCGCGATGATGAAGCAGCTTAAGGAAACCGGCGTCTACGATATCGGCGAGACGGCGCGCCGCGCGCTGGAGGCGGATTTCTGGGCCGACTGGTGCAGCGAGGAAGAGACGATGGCGTGCATCCGCCGGACGTTCGAGACCAAGGGGTACCTTCTGGATACCCACACCGCCGTGGCAGCCGGCGTATACGAGAAGTATAAGAAGACGGGCGACGCTACCAAGACGGTCATCGTGTCCACCGCGTCGCCGTACAAATTCCCGCAGGACGTGCTGGCTTCGCTGGGCGAGAGCACGGACGGCATGGACGCATTTGCGCTGTCCCGCCGCCTGAGCGCGAAGACGGGAACGCGGCTGCCACGCCAGATCGAGGAACTGGAGACAAAGCCGGTGCGCCACAAAACGGTGGTGGAGCGCAGCGGCATGCGCGAAGCGGTGCTGGAGGCGCTGTAAACCCATGGACGCTGCTGTGTTTGAGGCAGTTTTCACCATACATGGCGCGCAGAGCTTAAAGGACAAGCGGATGGTGATGAAAAGCCTCAAGGAGCGCTGCCGCAGCCGCTTCAACGTGTCTGTCATCGAGAGCGGCGATAACGACAAGTGGCAGCTCGGCCGGCTGGGCTTTGCGCTGGCTGCCGTCAGTCCGGCGGAGGCGGAGCGCGCCGCGCAGAACATCATCGACTTTTTATACGACGACGACAGGATTGAGATACTTCAGATAGTGAGGGAATAGGACATGCAGGATAACGTGCAGCATAAAAAGATCATATTTTCCGGCGTGCAGCCGTCCGGCGTGCTGACGATCGGCAACTATCTGGGCGCCATCAAAAACTGGGTGAAGCTGCAGGACGAATACACCTGCTATTACTGCGTGGTGGACATGCACGCGCTGACGGTGCGGCAGGACCCAGCGGATTTGCGCAAGCGCTGCCTGGATACGCTGTCGCTGCTGCTCGCCGCCGGCCTTTCTCCCGAGAAAAACATCATGTTCTTTCAGTCGCATGTGCCCTGCCATGCTGAGCTGATGTGGGTGCTCAACTGCTATACGTATTTTGGAGAACTTAACCGCATGACGCAGTTCAAGGAAAAGAGCGCGCGCCATGCGGACAACATCAATGCGGGGCTGTTCACATACCCGGTGCTGATGGCCGCGGACATACTGCTGTATTCCGCAGACCTCGTGCCGGTGGGCGCGGACCAGAAGCAGCACCTTGAGATCACGCGGGACATCGCGATACGATTCAATAACATATACGGCGACGTGTTCACCGTGCCCGAGCCGTACATCCCCAGGGCGGGCGCGCGCATCATGAGCCTGCAGGACCCGCGGGTCAAGATGTCCAAGTCGGACGAGAACGAGAACGCGTACATCTCGCTGCTGGACCCGCCGGACGCGATACGGCGCAAGATCAAGCGCGCGGTGACGGATTCCGACGGCCAGATACGGTATTCGGAGGAGGACAAGCCCGGCGTGTCCAACCTGATGTCGATATACAGCGCCGTGACGGGCAAATCTTTTGCCGACATCGAGAAGGAGTTCGAGGGGCTGGGCTACGGCGCGCTGAAGGCCCGCGTGGCCGACGTGCTCTGCGAGGAGCTTGAACCGCTCCAGCAGGAATACGCCCGCATACGCGCCGACAAGGCCTATCTTAACGAAGTGATTGAGTCGGGCGCCCGGCAGGCTGGCGCGAACGCCCATAAAATGCTGCGCAAGGTGTATAGGAAAATCGGCTTTGCGCCGGAGAAGGTGTGATATGGCGCTGGCGAAAGAGTACGGCCTTTATGTGTTCGACCTGGACGGCACGCTGGTGGACACGCGGCTGGATATTGCCCGCGCGCTGCAAAAGGCGCTGGGAGAAGCGGGCTTTCCGCAGCCCGGCCTTGGTGATGTGACAAAGGCCATCGGCGGCGGGGCGCGCAAAGCGCTGCTTAAGCTAACGGGCTTGCAAGATGACGAGCTGGATCCGTGTCTGCTGGAGAATTTTGCGGCCATCTACGAGCAGATGTGCTGCGACAACACCAGCGTCTACCCGGGCGCGGAAGAGCTGTTGAAGCGGCTCAAAGAGCGCGGGGCCAGGCTGGCCGTGGTCACGATGAAATACCGCACGCCGACGCACAGAATACTTAAGCACCACGGCCTTTTTGACCTGCTGGACGCGGTGGTCAGTTTCGACGACATCGAAAAGCGCAAGCCGGATCCCGACAGCCTGTTCATGCTGCAGAAAAGGTTTGGCGTGCCTTTGGAGCGGATACTGATGGTGGGCGACAGCATGACCGATCTGGAATACGCCAAAGCGGCAGGCGTGGATGCCTGCGCCGTGACGCACGGCTACGGCGTTCTGGAGGATATGAGGGCGGCCGGCCCGCGGTACATGATATCCGGCTTTGCTGAAATGCTGTAAGCGTACCGATAAAAAATGAGGGCCGAATAGCCCTCTGAATTGTACATGACTGTGTATGTGAATATGCTGTCTTTGCCTTTTCCCGATCGCCTGGATTGGCGTATCGGTTTTTCTTTTTTATTGGCCCGCCGACCTGACGCCGGCAGGAGGTTTAGCACTTCGGATTGCCGAAACTGCCACAGCAGCTGTCGCCAAAGCCGCCGCAGCAGCAGCACAGCAGCAGAATGAGCCAGATGATCCAGCTGCATCCGCCAAAGCCGCCAAAGCCGCCGCACCCATCGTTGCAGCCGCCAAAGCCGCCGCAGCAGCACAGTAGCAGGATGATCAGCCAGCAGAAGTTGCCTCCGAAACCGCCGCCGCATCCACCGTCAAATCCCATATATATGCCCTCCTTGTAACGATGTATCCTTTTTTATAAAGGCTTAGTCTATACTACGCGGAAGGCATACAATTGGTGCAAAATGTAGTATTTACCCGGTGGTCAGCGCTTCGCCGACCGGGGCAGTGCGCTCGGGCAGCGTTTCGGCGCCCGCGCTCTCCACGCGCATCAGCTCTTTCTCGATATGGCGCGACTTGCGCGAAGCGTCGTCCAGGTTGTTCTGCGCCGCCTGGAGGCTGCGCTGCGTGCGCTCAATCGCGACGGTGAAAGCCGAGAACGATTTACGGACGGTCTCCAGCAGGCGCAGCACCTCACTGGACCGCCGCTCAATCGCCAGTGTGCGAAAGCCCATCTGCAGGCTGTTGAGGAGCGCGGTAAGCGTGGACGGGCCGGCGATCGTTACATGGTATTCCCGCTGGCAGACGTCGAACACGCCCATCGATATCGCATCGGCGTAAAGCCCTTCGGTGGGCAGATACATGATGGCGAAGTCGGTGGTGACGGGCGGGTTGATGTACTTGTCGTGTATGCGCTTGGCCTCGGTGACCAGCGTGCGGGAGAGCTCTTTCAGCGCCTCTCTGGCTGTTTCCGTATCGCCGCTTTCTGCCAGCTTTTCCTTGCGGATGTATGCCTCCATCGGGAATTTGGAATCGATGGGCAAAAGCACGGTGCCGCTGGTGCCCGGCATCGCGACGGCGAATTCCACGCGCTCGCGGCCGTCCTTCACTGCGGCGTTGCAGACGTACTGAGTGGGGGAGAGCATCTCGGAAATCAGCGCGCCCAGCTGCGTTTCGCCCCAGATGCCGCGCACCTTCACGTTGGACAGCACGCGTTTTAAGTCGCCCACGCCGGCAGCCAGCGTGCGCACTTCGCCCATGCTTTTGAACACCTGCTCCAGCTGGTCGGACACCTGTTTGAACGAGCCGGTAAGCCGCTTCTGCAGCATATAGGAGAGCTGTTCGTCCACCGTTTTGCGCATCTGCTCCAGCCGCTTTTCCGTGGTGTCGGATATGTCTTTCAGCCGCGCTTCCACCGTTTCGCGCAGCTTGTCCATGCTCTCGCCGTTGGTGCGGGCGGCATCCTGCAGCGTGCGCGTGAGGCCGTCTCCCAGTGCCCCGAACATCTCGATGACTTCGCGGCGCTGCTGGTAGGCGCTGTCCGCGCTCTGCTTTTTCATGTCGGACAGCAGGCGGAAAAGCGTGGCCTCCAGCCGATCCAGCGACGCTCCGGCGCTGTCAGATTGGTTGTTTCGCTTTATAACCAGCGCAAGAACAACGATTTGCAGCGATATGCACACGCCCGCTGATATGATGAGCCATAATTCCACTGCGATAACCCCCTTTGATGCAACATCATACCACAAATCCTGTCCCAAAGTTGGGACAGGCGCGCGTGCTGTTTTTCCATGCTGCATAAGACAGTCACAGTTATCATAAATCAATAAATAATCGTTGACTTTGGTGCCTTTGGTGTGCTATTCTCACGCATGACGGAGGTGAACCATGTATACGCGTTTGTGGAACATCCCATTGATTCTAAAGCGCATGCTGGAGATCATGATGGTGCTGGGGGCCGTATTCATTGTGGCTTTGCCGTTTATGACGGCCATGATGAGCGAGCATATCATCAACGAGTATTTTGCGGGCGCCTCCAACGACAAATGGCTTTCGTTCGTGTTTCTGGAGCTGGTGGCCGTATGCTGCTGGTTCATACTGTTCTTTTTGCAAAAACTATTGAAAACGGTTATTGAAAGCTCACCGTTTGTGCAGCAGAACGTTCTCTACCTGAAGTACACGTCGTATGTCTGCGCGGCAGCCGCACTGGTGCTCATCGGCAAGACGATCGCGGACTTTACGGTGCTGACGCCGGTGGTGGCCGTTCTGGCGATTCTGGCCAGCCTGTTCTGCCAGACGCTGGCCGCCGTGTTCGACAAGGCGGTACGGCTCAAGGATGAGAACGACCTGACGATTTGAGATGGGAGGATCCGCGTTTGGCAATTATCGTTAATCTGGATGTCATGATGGCCAAAAGGAAAATCTCGCTCAACGAACTCTCGGACAGGGTGGGCATCACGAAGGCCAATTTATCAATACTGAAAACTGGGAAGGCTAAAGCCATACGTTTTTCGACGCTGAACGCGATATGCAAGGAGCTTAACTGCCAGCCTGGGGATATTTTAGAATTCAGGGAGGATGAGAATGACTGACACGGGTTACCTGTATGAGTACTTTCTGACGCACAGCGAGGAAACGCCGACTGCGTCGCAAGAAGAGGAAAACGAAGAGGAGTCTTAACGAGCTTCAGACATATTAGACAGACGGCTCCCGTACCGGAGGACAAGTCCGGTGCGGGAGCTGCTGTTTTTACGGCTTACTGCGCTGTGGCGCCGCCCATGTCGCGCAGCATGGATTTCATGCGGCCGGTTGTGACGACGGTGTCGTCCGGCAGTATCCAGAGCGCCTCCACGCCGTCAAGGCTCTCCGCGAACGGCTGCGCCTTATCCAACGGCATCAGGAACAGTGCGGTGGAAAGAAGGTCCGCAATGCCGGAGTCCTGCGTGATCACCGTGACGGCCTTATAATGCGTGGAAGGCATCAGCGTGTCCGGGTCGATCAGGTGGTGGTACTGCTGGCCGTCCACCGTATAAAACCGCTCGTAAACGCCGCTGGAGACGACGGACATATCGGTAACAAACGCCACGTCCAAGAGGTTGGATTCGTCGGTGGAGCCGGCGAGGGGGCTGTTGGGGTCCTTGATGCCCACGCCCCATTTTTTGCGCACGCCGTCCAGCGGTGCGCCGATGGCGCGGATGTTGCCGCCCGCGCTGATCAACACCGAGCTATAACCCTTTTCCATAAGCAGGCGGGCTACCGCTTCGGTGGCATAGCCCTTGGCGACAGCGCCCACGTCCAGGCTCATGTCGGGGTCGGCGAGGTAGACGGTGGACGCGGCTTTGTCCACGATCACTTTGTCAATGTCGGTATGCGCGCTGGCCGCTTTCAGGTCCGCCATCGGGGGGAGCTGTGCGCTGGCCGGGTCGCTGATTCCGGCATCGCGGTATTCGTGCCAGATGGACAGCACTGAGCCCAGCGCGATATTCACTACGCCGCCGGTTTTTTTGTTCCATTCTTTGGACAGCTCGATCAGCTCGATGATGTCGGCGTCCACCTTCACCGGCTGGATGCCGGCGTTGTCGTTGATCGTCTTGATATTGTTGATACCGCTGTAGCTGTGATAGATGTCGAACAGCCGGTGCATCCGGACGAACCCGTCGTGGACGATGTCAAACAGCGCGTCAAACTCCGTCTGCGACGACGCATAAGCCATCACGATGACGTTGGTGTCGAACGTGTCCATAAACTCGCCGCGGTATTTCTTATATTGCGGCTTTGGGGCGCAGCTCATGAGCAGGCCTGCAAGCAGGACCAGCGCCGTCAGCAGCGGCAGCAATCTTTTCTTCATGTTTCCTCTCTCCATTCGTATCGCCGCGGCCGGAAATCAGCCGCGGCACCTACTCAATGTAACGCAAAACATGCGGATTGTAAACCGTTTCCGGACATGGGGGGCGCCGGACCGCAGCATGTCTTCTTGATGTTTGTCACTGTAATACCAAAAAAAGCCATATTTGGGGGATAAGTGAAGATTTTTAAACAAAAAGTTAATAGATAGCTGGACCAGATATTACATTTCAATGTAATATTGTTATATATTTGTTGAATATCTATAGGGAGAAGTTGCATTCGTTGACAAGCAGACGGGTGAGCTTTTGCGCGTTATGTACGTTGGAAAGATGGCGTTGAAAACCTCTAGACGAGCATTGACATAACAGCTGCATAAGTAAATTGTAATAATCTGCAGGGGCAAAACCGCCGAAAGGCGTGACGCAAAGCATATGTCTAAAGCGCAAAAGCGCCATGACGGAAATGCTGCCAGAACAAGTGACGAAATCGTTTTGGGCAGCATTTTTTGTTTTTTTCGGCCATTGGAGAAGCCTATGCAAATTGAGGCGGGAAACCCGCTGAAAATAAAGGAGGCAAAGGATGCAAAAGGTTAAATTAATAAGACTGCTGATCTTAATAGCCTTAGTGGCGGCTTTGGCGGTCGCATTTCCAACAGTTGCTGCAGCGGAAAGTCCTGATAACGCCAGCGTTACGGTTTCTCTCGGCGGCGTTACCGGTGTCAATAATGTGCAATTGATCAATGCGGATACCGGCAAAACTTATACCCAATACTGGCCGGGCGCCACCGCCAGCTTCACCGTGCCCAGCGGAAACTACGTCGTGTCGGCGGTGAAGGGCGGCATGAAGTATACGTCCGAAGCTCGATACTTCTCCGGCAGCGCCGAGTTTACCATTCCCGTCACGACGCTGACAGTCAACTTCCCCGGCGTCAGTGTGAACCGCGCTACCATCAGCGTGGGCGGGGCAGCTGTGGAAACCAAAGAATGGGTATCCGATTCTGCCGTATTCAAGCTCTTCAAGGGACAGACCTATGACATCCTGGTGCAGAAGGGCGGCATGTCCCATAGGGGCAGCGTGACGTGTGGCGATAACGATAAAGAATTGACCTACGATGTGCCCGTGCGCACGCTGACGATCAAATTTGACGGTATCAAAGCGGACCGAACCGCCATCAGCGTGGGCGGGGCCGAAGTGGCTATCCAAGACTGGGTGAGCAACACCGTCTCCTACAAGGTTTTCGGAGGCACCACTTACACCGTTCTGGTGAAGAAAGGCGGCATGTCTTACCAGGCGGATGTCGAAGTGGGTGAGGCCGACGTGACGCATGAAGTGCCGGTGCGCACGCTGACGATCAACTTCCCCGGCGTCAGCGTTAGCCGCACCGCCATCAGCGTGGGCGGGGCTGAAGTGGCCACCCAAGACTGGGTGAGCAACACCGTTTCCTACAAGGTCTTCCCCAACACCACCTACACCATACTGGCGAAAAAGAACAGTATGGTCCACAGCGCCGAAGTAGAGGTGAAGGAAGACGATGTGACCTATGACATTCCCATCTGCCACGTCGTCGCGCAATTCCCCGGCTTAAAGGCCAGCCGCGCCGTCATCGGATACACCGACGATGTCACGGTCAAAGACTGGCAGAATGACAGCGTGGAGTTCTACGTGTTCCAGGGCAACCCCTATTACGTGAATATCACGATCGACGGCAAGACTTACAGCTATAACCCTGTGGACTGCCGCACGGACGAGGTGGTGCTCGGCAACGCCACGCTCACCGTCAATTACCCCGGCGTCAAGAGCGTGAACCGGGTCACGCTGACGGACAGCAAGGGCAAGAATTATTCTAAGGACTGGACGAGCGACTCCTCCACATTCAATGTGCCCAACGGCCTGTATAAGATTAAGGCGATCAAGGGCGGTATGGTGTATGAAGCCAAAGATGTGGTTGTTGTTGGCGGCATGATCTACGACATTGATCTTATCACCATCTCGGTCAACTATCCCGGCGTGAAGAGCGTCAACCGCGTGCTCCTGGCGCAGGACGGCGCCACCGTGGAAACCCATGATTGGACGAGCGACAGCACGTCGTTCACTGCCTTCAACAACGGAAAGGACTACACCATAACGCTGACGAAGGGCGGCATGACCTATACCGGCACTGTCACCTGCAGTAATCCCCTGCTTGACGTGCCGCTCATCGAGCTCAAAGTCAACTATCCCGGCGTGAAGAGCGTCAACTGCGTGCTCGTGGCGCAGAACGGCACCACCGTAGTGACTCATGATTGGACGAGCGACGGCACGAGCTTCGTGCTCTTCAACAACGGCACGAACTACACGGTCACGCTGACGAAGGGCGGCATGACCTATACTGGTACCGTCACCTGCGATAATCCCGTGCTCAACGTGCCGCTCACGAACCTTCAGATACTGTATCCGGGGCTCAAAAGCGTGAACCGCGTACAGATTCTTGCGAACTCTCAGAATGTGGACACCCGTGACTGGACGAGCGATTCTGCCAGCTTCTACCTGTTCCAGTCGGAAAACCCGTACAGCATCGTGATCAATAAGGGGTCGGACAAATATACCTATGCAAGCGTGCTTTGCAACGCGCCTTCGGTCGTAGTGGATAAGGCGGGCGTCATGCTGAACACGGGCGGTGTTAAGGCCGATTATGTTCAGTTTAAGCAGAACGGCTCTGTGAAGTACACCTTCTACAACGTGGCTTCCGGGCAAAAGCTGACAGTGTTGAACGGCATTTATGACATTACCATTGTGAAGTCCAGCATGAGTACGCAGCTGAAGGGCGTTGTTTGCCTGGGCGACGCAGCGGAAAAGGATGTCAGTACCAAAACGCTGACGTTTAGCTTCCCCGGCATCAAGGCGGACTACGTGCAGCTCAAGCGGAACGGCGCCGTGGTCTATACCGTCTACAACCCGCAGGAAGAAGCAAAATTCATAGTATTTGACAACGGTGTTGCATATACCGCTAGTGTCATAAAGGGCAGCATATCCCAACCTTATACGATCAGCTAATTGCTTGCTTTTGACTCGCAAAGAACCTGCCGCACAGGTGCGGCAGGTTCTTTATTATACTGAGGTGTTATGGCACTGTTACCCCCGATGCCAGGCCTTGGGCTGACAGGGGCGGTTCGCATTGATGGCGCGAGGGTCGTATGGCAAAGCCAATCCTTTGGAAGCAAGCCTGCTTAAGATTGCAGATTTCGGG
This sequence comes from Christensenellaceae bacterium, assembly GCA_012719815.1. Classification (GTDB taxonomy): domain Bacteria; phylum Bacillota; class Clostridia; order Christensenellales; family SZUA-584; genus SZUA-584. Next base: position 889 of record JAAXZP010000371.1, on the reverse strand, counting down.
AAGCATGAACCCAAATGGCTTATCGCCCCATAAAAAATCCCCCCAAAGCGGGGGGATTGGAAACGGTTCAGCTTGTGCCGGATCAGTCGGCGTTCGCAACCGCTTTCTGCAGCGCCTTGATGTAATCGCCGACGTGCATCGTCACGGTGGAGGTCAGGTCAGCTTCCGCAGGAGTGCCCTCGTCGGACAGCTTCATGCCGGCCACCTCGTCCACGGTTTTGCCGATCATCCACTGGGCCAGCGCCGCGGCCTGCTCGTACCATTCCTTGCCGATGCCGGAAGCCTTCTTCATGCCGTACGCGTCACCCAGCTCCACTTTGGTCTTGAGCTCCGCAGAAAGGTCGCTGGTGATCGCGCCGTTGGCATCCACGTTGATGACGACCTGAGCGGTGTCGATCACAGCGCCCACGATCTTGCCGGATTCATCCAGCGTTACCGCGACCATCACGTCGTCCGTCTGGGCAGCGCCCGCAGCATCCGCGGTAGCGCCCTTGGATTTCGCGAGGGAAACCACGTGCCCAAGGCCCGTCTTTGTGGAACCCGTCACTGCGACGCCGAAATCCTTGGCGTTGGCAACGGCCTTCTGCACTGCTTTCAGGTAGTCGCCCACATGGATCGTCACGCTGGAGGTCAGGTCCGCTTCATCCGTTGTGCCTTCGGCGGTCACGGAAAGAGCCATAACCTCGTCGATCGTCTTGCCGACCATCCAGTCTTCCAGCGCCGCGATCTGCTCATACCATTCCTTGCCTATGCCGGAAGCCTTCTTCATGCCATACGCATCGCCAAGTTCTACCTTGGTCTTGACTTCCGCATTGACATCCGTGGTCAGCTGACCCTTGGCGTCAAAATTGACCCTGGACTGGGTTGTGTCGATCTTGACGTTCAATAT